>NZ_JBQISV010000021.1:0-29123 GCF_056800975.1 Acutalibacter sp. | reverse complement strand
AGGCCTCGGCAATCAGCTTGACATTGCCCAGAATCGGGTCAAAGGCCAGGGACTGAAGCAGCGGCGGCTTCTCCATGGGAGAACCGTCCTCATTGCGCCCCAGAATAGAGGCCAGATCAAACCGGAAGCCGTCAATGCGGTAGGTGGTCACCCAGTAGCGCAGGCAGTCCAGAATCATCTGGTGGACAATGGGGTGGTTGCAGTTCAAGGTGTTGCCGCAGCCGCTGAAGTTGTAGTAGTACCCATCCGGGGTCAGCAGATAATAAATATTGTTGTCAAAGCCCTTGAAGGAGAAGAAGGGCCCCTGCTCGTTGCCCTCGGCAGTGTGGTTAAACACCACGTCAAGGTACACCTCAATGCCGTTTTCGTTCAGCTCGCGAATCAGCCGCTTGAGCTCATTGCCCTCCCGGTTGTGCTCGGTGCTGGCGCTGTAGCTGGTGTTGGGGGCAAAAAAGCTCACTGTGCTGTAGCCCCAGTAGTTGTAGAGCTTCTGCCCGTCCTTCTCCCGGTAGTCCTGCATTTCGTCAAACTCAAAAATGGGCATCAGCTCTACCGCGTTCACCCCCAGCTCCTTCAGGTAGGGGATCTTCTCCCTCAGCCCCTCAAAGGTGCCGGGACAAGAGACCCCAGAGGAGGGGTCCATGGTAAAGCCCCGCACATGCAGCTCATAAATTACCAGGTCCTCAGTGGGGATCAGGGGGGCGTGAAAGTTACCCCAGTCAAAGTCGTCCCGCACCACCCGTGCCTTATACTGCTGGGTGCCAGGCTGCTTCTCTCCCCACTCCCGCTGGCCGGTGACCGCCTTGGCATAGGGGTCCAGCAGGTACTTGCTCCGGTCAAAAATCAGCCCCTTCCGGGGGTCATAGGGACCGTCTACCCGGTAGGCATACTCAAAGTCCGCAATGTCCAGCTTGAACACAATCATCGAGTACATATTGCCGATCTTATAGGGCTCCGGGAAGGGAATCTCCCCATAGGGCTCCTCCTCCCCAGAGCGGAACAGCACCAAAGCCACCGACGTGGCCCCGTGGGAGTGGACCGTAAAGTTCACTCCGCCAGGGATGGCGGTGGCGCCGTTAATATCATAGAAGCCCGGCCGGATGGAATAGGTGACGCCGTTGCACTCGTAAAAGTCCAGGGGCACCAGATGGATATTTCTGGGCAGCTTCATGCTGGCCAGCGTATCAATTTTGTCCAGGGGACGGGCGTCCAGCGGGCGGGTCGTCTTATTTGCGTCCATGTTGTTCATCCTCTCTCCGGTTTCCAATGGGCAAGGCACAGCAGCCCACACAAAGCTTCGGGCCGCGCTGCTCCGGGTTTTTCCCTCCTGTCAGAAAGGGCACCTCCGCCCCGCTCCTTTCTTCCTCCTGCAAAAAATGCCCCCAAACGGGGGCATCCCAGCCATGCCAGCCCCGCTTATTCCTCCTCCTGGGCAGCCTCTCCGGCAGGCTCTGCGGCGCTGCCCGGGTCCTTCAGCTGCTGCCAGGTCGCGTTTACCGACTCGGTGCAGTTAAAATATATATTTGTCAGGGTATGGGCCGGCACCCCCAAAGCCTCGGCGTGGGCGCTGATGGCCTTCCAGTCTGCCTGCTCATAGCTGAGCACCAGGGCAAACAGTTCGCCGCAGCGGCCCTCGTGGTGAAGAAGCGCGTTCTTTACCTCCTCCGCCATAGGCACTGTGGAGAGAATCTCCTCCAAGGGCGCGTCGATGAGATAGTTCAGGGTAGAGAACATTCCCATCAGGTAGGCCTCCTGCCGGGAAATAGGCATATCCTTGGCATAGGCCATCAGCTCGCTGCAAAAGCTGGCCCGCATAAAGGAGAGCTTCAGGAACTCCTCTGCCGACTCGTCAATCTCATTGTTGGAATTGGTGCTGCTCAGCAGATAAATCCACTGCTTCAGCTGGGCAATACCCAAAGTCATAATAGCCTGACGAATGGTGGAGACCCGCTTTTTGGTGGCAAAATAGGCAGTGTTTGCCACCCGCAGCAGGCCATAGCTCAGGGTCGCGTCCATAGAGATGATGTTCTCAATCTCCTCCATGTCCGGCTCCTCCTTCACCACAGCTACCATCAGCCGGAAGAAGTTGCTCTGAAGATAACCGGAAGAATGGGCCTTGGTAGCCAGCTGCTTGGCCACATAGGCTCCCTCCAAAGCGTCCACCTGCAGGGCCACCGCCTGGTCATACAGCTCCTTGCTGTCCACATTGATGGCAATGACTCTCTTGTCCATGCTTCTCGCCAGGTTGACAATATTCTTCATCGAGGCTTCGTTTGTGCTCTTCACGTTCAGCTTGATATAGTCGATAAAGTCGATCAAAGACAGATAGCGGGGCGCAAACTGAAACTCGTTCACCGCAATTTTATAGCCCTCTCTGGCATACTGCTGCACAAAGCGAAGGGCCAGCGGGTGAATCACCACGCTGTCGTCAATCTGAATAATCAGCTTATCCTTGGGGAAAAGTGCCGGGGTCTTTTTCATCAGCAGGGTGGTGGTAAAGGTCATAAAGTGCAGAGCGTCCTTCAGCGACTTCTCCACATTCTGCATCAAAAAGCTATAAACCGTGTCCGCCACCGCAAACTCGTTATCGTTGCTGCTGCCATAGGCCTGGTTTTCGCCGTAGTAGAGCAGCTCATAGGCAATGATCTGGCTCTTGTCATTCTTTATGGGCTGCCGGACGATATAGCGCTCTTTCATGTCGCCTCTCCTTACTTCTTGACTGCTTTTGCTCTGGCATCTTCACTCCTGGCCAGCAGGGCGTCCATCACGTTCACCAGCCGCCCGATCTCCGGCTTGCTCAGCTGCTCGTTAGCGCCCAGCTGCTTGCCCTTCACCCGCATTTCTTCACTGATGAGGGAGGAGAAGATGATCAGAGGAATATGCTTCAGGGCCGGGTCGTCCTTCACCAGCTTGGTCAGGCGGTGGCCGTCCATCTGGGGCATCTCAATATCCGTCACAATCAGCGCTACGTTCTCCTCCAGGCTGTCCTCCTTTTTGCACTCTGTCAAAAAGTCCCACAGGTCGTGGCCGTTGGGGAACATCCTCAGGTTCACATACCCAGCCTTGGTAAGGGACTCCTTGATCATGTGGGAGAGCAGAATAGAGTCCTCGGCAATCAGCACAGGCTTGTCGCTGCGCTCCCGGTGGCCCAGCTCGTCAATCTCGCTGATCTTAATGGAGGTCTCCGGGGCAATCTCCGCCACAATGCGCTCAAAGTCCAGAATGGTCACCAGCTCGTCGCCGCACTGGGCAATGCCGGTAGCCACCCCGTCGTTGCCGCCGTTGATGGTGGTGTCTGGCTTCTGGATATCCTTCCAGGAAATGCGGCTCAGGCCCTCTACCGTGTGCACCCGGAAGGCCACCGTCATTTTGTTAAAGCCGGTGAGAATAAACATATCCTTGTCCTTGGGCTCATAATTGGGGCAGTCCAAAAAGCGGGGCAGGTTGATCACCGTGATCACCTCGTCCCGGGGCTTGAAGATGCCCTCTACCGCCTCGTGGGTGTGGGGCATGAATTTCACCGGCGAAGGGATGGTGATCTGCCGCACCTTTGCCACGTTGATGCCGTAGAGCACGTCGTCAATGGTAAAGCGCAGGATCTGTATCTCATTTGTGCCGGACTCCAGGAGGATCTCGTCGTCTTTCAGAATCGCCATCTTTGCTTGCTCCTTTCCAAATTTCCGTTCACAGTACAATGTCCGGCTTGCCGTAGCTGCGGATGGTGGCCCTGCCGGTGGACGGGTCAAAGGAGAGGGTGCGGGCCACCGAGCCGCCCACGTCCTCTGCCGCCAGCCGGATGCCCTCGGCCCGCAGCACCTTATGTACGCTCTCAATATTCCGCTGCCCGATATTACCCAGGCTCCCTGTGCCCGACACCGCGAACATCTTGGCCCCGCCGGCCACCTTGGCTACAATGCGGGGCTTGCGGGCCCCCTTTACCTCCATCTGCCGCAGGGTCTCCCGAATCCCCGTGTCAGCATACTTCATGGTGTTTTTGCGGCCTGCCTCCATATTCAGCGGCAGCATGATGTGCACCATGGCGGCCAGCCTGATATTGGGGTCATACAGGCAAATGCCGCAGCAGGAGCCCAGAGCATAGGTAATCAGCTCCTCGCCCCCGTTGGTCATCTTCATGTCCGCAATTCCTATCACCAGCTTGGAACCACTAGCCATCTTCCACGCCCAGCTTTCTCAGAAGGAAATTAAGAGACCGGATGTCGGGAGAAAGAATGAGCCGGCAGGGAAGCTCCTTCCCGTCGCAATGGAAATTGCCCCCAATGGTCATCAGATAATCGGACTGACCGCCGTATTCCGCCATGGGCACTGTGAGAATGGCGCCCTGCATGTCGACCGTCAGACTGGGGACGGTCAGCTCCACCTTCATGTCTGCCAGCCCCGAGAGGGCGTTGATAAAGGTGGATATCATAATATTGCCCACCTCCACCAGCGCAGACCGCTGCAGCTCATCCAGCTGGCCATATTCCTCAATGGAGTGGGAAAGCATTTTGCCCAGAATGGTATTGATAAATTCCAGCGGCTGCACCGAGAGCATAATGCCGTTCATCTGCCCGCCAATGTGCACCAGCACCCCCGCCGTCACAGGCTCGGGCCCGCCAATCCAGTCAATGGCCTCATTATAGCCCATGATACGCACCTCGGGCAGGGTGATGTGCACCGGGCAGCCCAGCATGCCCGAAAGGGCTGTGGCCGCGTTGCCGGTGCCAATGCTTCCAATCTCCCGCAGGGTGTCGATCTCCAGGCTGTTCAGGTCCTCATAATTCTTGATAACCATGGTGATCCCTCCAAATCATCCGCCCAGGCTGGCTTACCTGCGCAGATCGTTTACCGTTGTCTCTATCTCATCCGAGGTCTGTATCATCTTCAGCGAATAGGTAAAGGAGCGCTGCGACTCGATCACCTTGCTCAGCTCATTGGCCAGGTCCACATTGGACTGCTCCAGCTTGCGCTGCACCACCTTGCCGCTGCCTACCCGCAGCTGGCCGTTTTTCTCCACAGGCTGAAAGCGGTTCTCGCTGATGTTCAGCATGCCGTTGGTGTTCACAAAGTCAAACACCCCCACAGGCTGCTCCGCGTCCAGGTTCTCCGGGTCCACCTCAATCAGCTGCCCGTTGCGGCTCATCACAAACCGCCCCAGACCGTCCGAGAGATACCAGTGGGTCTGCATGTTTCCCGTGCCGTCGTCCAGCATATACTGCGACATGGTAAACGACCCGTCCCGGCTGTAGCTGTACTCTCCGGTAGCCGGGTCCCACAGGGCAAAAAAGCCCTCCCCCTCAATGGCATAGTCCATGGCAAGGCCCGTGTCCGCAAAGCCGGTGGGGGCAAAATCCGTGTCCGCCGACACCATGTAGGCGCCGGTGCCCCGGGGCATTTCGTCCTGCCGGGCCCCGTTGATATAGTCATACATCAGGTCAGAAAAAACCGGCCGCTTAGCCTTAAAGCCAAAATTGTTCACATTGGCGATATTGTTGCCGTGCACATTCAGGCGCACCTGCTGCTGCCAGGCCCCCACGGCGGCGGTATAGAAGGATTGGTTCATAACAGGCTCACTCCTCTCTCAATGGCTGTTTACTGGATCCGGCCCAGGTCGGTGGCCGCGTGGCTCATCACCTGGTCATACATCTTGGTCAAAGTGGCGGAGCTCTGATAGGCCCGCTGGGTGCTAATCATCTTCACCATCTGCTGCACCAGCCCTACATTAGAGCGCTCCAGCATACCATGGTGCAGCAAAGTGGCCCGGGCCTCCGGCTGCTGTCCCCCGGGGGTAAACATGCCCATAGGGTCCTTGGTCAAGGTGCCGGTGTCCTCAAAGGCATATACGCCAATCTGGCCCACATAGCCCCCGTCCCGGGTATAAATGCGGCCATAGTTGTCGGTGGTGATTTTATCCGTCACCAGCAGAATCTCCTCGCCGTTCACATCCAGCACCCGGCCATGGTCCGGCAGGCCCAGATAGCCCTCGTCGTCCAGGGAAAAATCTCCCGCCCGGGTGTAGGCAATGCCGTCCTCGGTCTGAATGGCGAAAAACCCTGTGCCGTCGTCATCAATGGCAAAATCCAGAGGCATCCCCGTCTGGTCAAAGCTGCTCTGACTGTAGTCGGTGTACAGCTGACTGGGTACGGTGGCATAGCTCTGGTTCCCGATGTCCACATAATTCTTATTCTTGTTTCCCACAATGGTATACATGACCTCGTCAAAGGTCTGGCCGGTAAAGCAGTCGGCCTTAAAGCCTGTGGTGGAAACATTGGCCATGTTGTTAGAGATCACATCCAGGTTCTTCCCGTGAGTAATCATCCCCGAGGCCAGGTTATAAAAGCCCTTGAACATTGTGTTTGTCCCCCGCTTTCTTCATAACAGAACAATTATAGCACATTCCGCGCTTTTTTGCACTAGGAAAAGCTAATTTTTTTCAAATATTAACTGACCGCCCCACAGCCTGCCCAAAGAGCGGCGGTCAGCCTCCCCCCTGCAGATATTTCTCCATCAGCACCTTCAGCTTCTGCACAGCCCGGGCATGAATCTGCGACACCCTAGGCGGGGTAATATCCATCACCGCGGCAATGTCCTTCATCTTCAGGTTCCGCTCATAATAGAGGGAGAGCACCAGCTGCTCGTTCTCCTTCATGGAACTGATGGCCTCGGTGAGGGTTTGGGTCAGTTCCTGGTTCATTAGGGCCTGCTCCGGCATCCCCCCCGCGCCCTCCTCGGCCCCCGGATCCGCGGGCCACTGGTCGCTGCTCTCAAACATCTCCTCAAAAGAGAGAATGCTGTGCAGCGAGGCATTAGCCATGGCCTCCTGATACTCCTCCATGGTAATGCCCAAGTGCTCTGCCAGCTGGGCGTCACTGGGCATCTGGCCTGTGGCGTTGTACAGGTCTGTCATGGCCTTCTCAATACGCTGGGCCCGCTGGCGTACTGCCCGGGGCACCCAGTCCTGCTGGCGGGCCAGGTCCACAATCATCCCCCGTATGCGCTTGGCCACAAACATCTCAAACCGGCCCCGCTCCGGGTCAAACTTATCCACCGCATCCGCCAGCACAATCAGGCCCTCGTTGATAATGTCGTCCAACTGGGTAAAGCTGGCAAACACCCCCCTGATCTGCAGGGCAATGCTCTTAATCAGTCCTGTGTACCGCATGGCGATCTCCCACTTCAGGGCCTGGTCGCCGGTCTGCCGGTACTGGTCAAACAGCTCCTCTGTGGTCATCCCCTCATAGCTTCCCGCCGGCTGGCCAGAGCTCATGAGCCCACCGCCCTTCTCACCGCAGGCGCCTGGGCAGTCACATTACCCAGGGACTGGATTTGCACCGTGCCCACGATCTCGCTGAAGGACAGAACATAGAGATTGGCAAAATATTGGGACAGCAGGCGGCTGAGATAAATACGCACCACCTGGCTCGTAAGTAGAATAGGCGACTGCCCCAGCTCGGCAAACTTGGGCATATGCTCTGCCAGCTGAGTGATCAGGGTCTGAATCAGGTCCGGCTCCATAGCCAGATAGATGCCGTGCTCGTTCTTGGTGAGGGAGGCCACCACCCGGCGTTCCACCTCCGCGTCCAAAGTAATGGCCCGCAGCTGCCCGTCCTGGCAGAACCGCCTTGTGATGGTCCGGCTCAGGGCGTTGCGCACGCTCTCGGTAATCAGGTCCGGGTCCCGGGTGGTGCCCATGGCGTCCACCATGGTCTCCAAAATGGTCTGCATATCCCGAATGGGGATGCCCTCCATCAACAAGTTCCGCAGCACCTTTTCCAGCAGCGCGTAGGAAATCACTGCCGGGCAGGCCTCCTCCACCAGCTCGGGAGAGGTGCGCTTCAGATTCTCCACCAGCTGAATGGTCTCCGTGCGGGTGAGCAGCTCGTAGGCATGCTTTTTAATGGTCTCCGACAGATGGGTCAGAATGACCGACAGGGGGTCAATGACCGTATAGCCATAAATCTCCGCCATCTCCTTGTTCTCCGGCAGAATCCACCGGGAAGGAATGCCATAGGCGGGCTCCACAGTCTCAATACCGTCAATCTCTCCCAAAGGCCGGGAGGGCTCCAACGCCAGATAGTAATCCACCAGAATCTCGCCCTTGGCCACTTCCTCGCCCTTGATGCGAATGGTGTACTGGTTGGTGCCAATCACCGAGCTGTCATGCATACGCACCGTAGGCACCACAAAGCCCATCTCCTGGGCATATTGCCGGCGGAAAATAACAATGCGGTTAATCAGCTTGCCGCCGCTGCTCTCATCCACCAGAGGGATGAGGCTGTAGCCCACCTCCATCTCAATGGGCTCCACTGTCAGCAGATTGTAAACATTATTGATATCCTTATAGTAGTCCGCCTCCGCAGGCGCGGCCTCAGGGGCCACCTCCTCAGGGGGAGCCAAGGCGGCCTCCTCCTGCTCCCGCTGGGCCCGCAGCCGGCGGCTGAGCACAAAGCCGAACACAATCAGAATCAGGGCCACCACCGTCAGGGCAAAGTGAGGGGTGTTGGGCATCAACGCCAGAAAAATCAGCGCCGCGCCGGCCGTGATAATAGCCCTGGGCTGGGCTGTGAACTGCTTGATCACATCCGTGTTCAGGCTTCCGTCCGACACCGAGCGGGTGACGATCATGCCCGTGGCAGTGGAGATCATCAGAGCAGGCAGCTGGCTCACCAAGCCGTCGCCAATGGTGGCGGTGGAGTACCGGGTGAGCACCTCGTTGATCTCCATGCCGCTCTGCACCATGCCGATGACAATACCGCCGATCAGGTTGATAAAGGTGATAATCAGCGACATCACCGCGTCGCCCTTGACGATCTTGGTGGCGCCGTCCATGGCGCCGTAGAAATCCGCCTCCCGCTGAATCTTTTCCCGGCGCAGGCGGGCCTCCTGCTCGTTGATGAGGCCTGTGTTCAGGTCCGCATCAATGGCCATCTGCTTGCCGGGCATGGCGTCCAAGGTGAACCGGGCCGCAACCTCAGCCACACGCTCCGCTCCCTTGGTGATGACGATGAACTGGACCATCACAATGATAAAGAAGATGATAAATCCAATAATTACATTGCCGCTGGTAATCAGGTCGCCAAAGGCCCGAATTACGTCTCCGGCATAGCCCTGCCACAGAATCTGCCGGGTCGTGGAGACATTCAGCCCCAACCGGAACAGGGTGGTAATCAGCAGCAGCGAGGGATAGATGGAGAACTCCAAGGTCTCCTTGATGTTCATGGTAATCAGCAGAATGACAATGGACAGGGCAATGTTGATCACCAGCAGAACATCCAGCAGCTGGGTGGGCAGGGGGAGAATCAGGAACAGCACGATCACTACAACCATCAATGAGATGCCGTTGTTCAGGATACGCTTCATCTGTGCCCCTCCTTCCGCGGTTATTTTTCCGTTTCTATTATACCTGCCAACAGGCCTGCCCGCAAGGGACAAAATCTGCCAGCCATTTATGCCAACCGGCCTTAGACCAGTTTATTTTCCAATTTAAAGATATAGACCAGCACCTCCGCCACCGCCGCGTACAGGTCGGGGGGAATCTCCTGGTTCACCTCCGCCTGGGCATACAAAGCCCGGGCCAGAGGCACATTTTCAATCACGGGCACTTGGTTTTCCTCTCCCTTGGCCACAATCCGCGCGGCCAACTCGTCCTGGCCCTTTGCCAGCACCACGGGCGCCGCGTCCTCGCCCTGCTTATACCGCAGAGCTACCGCGAAATGGGTGGGGTTCCGGATAATCACGTCAGCCTCAGGCACCTGCTGCATCATACGGTTCTGGGCCATGGCCCGCTGCACCTGACGGATGCGGCTTTTAATCTGGGGGTCGCCCTCGGTCTGCTTATACTCCTCCTTGATCTCCTGCTTGGACATTTTCATCTGGCGCTCATGCTCCCAGCGCTGGTAGAGAAAGTCGAAAAAAGCGATGGCCACAAAGGCCAGACAGACCTGCAGCAGCATGTTGAATATCTCGGTAAACAGCTCCTGGCAGGCGGCGCTCACGTCCGTGTACATAAACCGGGATGAAATATTCATCAGCTTGAACAGACTGCTGTATATAAAAATCATCAGAATGGCTATCTTAATTAACCCCTTCACAGCTTCCATAATACTGCGCAGGGAAAAAAGCCGTTTGAACCCGTTCAGCGGGCTGAGCTTACTCATTTTGGGGCGGATGATCTCCCCCGCCACCAAAAACCGAGTCTGGGCCAAGGTCGCCGCAATTCCCACCAAAGCCGCTGCCGCCAGCATGGGCCCGGCTGTGGCCACAAATGTAGTTATACCCTGAAAGATCAGGTCGCCCAGATAGACCGCCGCGCCCTCCGCCACTGAGCCCTGGGCAAAGCCCATGCACTTGGCAAAGAACTCTGTCAGCTGAGCCGCCATAAAGGGGAACATGAACCGGAGCATCACCACGCTGGTAATTAAAGTAGCCACTGCAATAATGTCCTGGCACAGCAGGATATTGCCCTTTTTCCGTTCGTCACGCCGTCGTTTCGGTGTTGCCTTTTCGGTTTTATCCTCGCCAGGCATGTTCACCACCTCGCTTTACGGCAAGAAAAATCATGGTCAAAAATGCAGAATTCTTCTCCGTCGGGGGCCTCAGCCTCCGCCGGCCAGGGCAATCGCTCTCTCAATCTCCATCAACATGGTGTTCTCCATCTCCAATAGAAATTCGCTAAAGGGCGCAATGAGGAAAAACAGCATCACTATGCCCACCAGCACCTTCAGCTCAATGTTAATGGCAAACACATTGATCTGGGGAATGGCCTTCATCAGCACCCCCATGCCCACCTGCCCCATCAGCTCCGCCCCCAGCACCGGCAGGCACAGCTTGACAGCCAGAAGCATGCAGTCAATAAACAGCCCCGCAATCTTATCCGCCGCAGCCTCTCCAAAGGCCGCGCTGCCAAAGGGCACCACAGCGCCCGAGTCCAGCATCAGCCGCAGCAGGGTCTGGTGTCCGTTGGCCGTAAAGAACAACAGAATAGTAAAAATGTTCAGCACATTGCCCGCCGGCGTGGCCTGACCCTGAAAGCTGGGGTCATAGGTCTGGGCCATAGCCATGCCCATCTGCTCATCCATAATATGCCCCGCATAAGAGGGGACAGCCAGAAACAGATTCACAACCAGCCCCACCAGATAGCCCATGGCTACCTCCAGCAGCAGCCTCACCGCCAGCTCGATAAAGGTGGCTGGCGCAGCCGTTGTGCCGGTATAGCTGAAGCTGACCACCATGGACAGCAGCAGGGCAAACCCAGCCCGAAAGAACTGGGGCACATTGTTGCGCCCGAAAAAGGGGTTGAACAACACAAACCCCGACATACGCATCAGAATAAACAGGAATAGGGTCAGCCCGTCCCAATCAAGACTCGTCACGGCCTCACCCTCTTATCAGCTCAAACACCCCGTAGAAAAACTCCTGCAGGGTAGACATCATCCAACTGCCGCCAATAATCAGAAACAGCACCACCACAATCAGTTTTAGGATGAAGGAGATGGTCTGCTCATGAATCTGGGTGACAGCCTGCAAAATCGCCACCAGCACACCCACCACCATACTCAGCAGCAGCATGGGCGCAACCAGCCGGATCACAACGCCTATGGCGTCCCGAAACAAGTCCACAACCGGCAGGTCCACGGGCGGTCACCTCACTTTCCATCATACTTCCGGCTAATTGAAGGTCTGCACCAAGGTAGAAAAAACCATCTGCCAGCCATTGATGCTGATAAACAACAGCAGCTTGAACGGCGTGGAGATCATCGACGGGGGCAGCATCACCATGCCCATGGACATCAAGGTGGAGGCCACAATAATGTCAATCAGCAAAAAGGGGATGTAGAGATAAAACCCAATCTCAAAGGCCCGCTTCAGCTCTGTGGTAATGAACGCCGGGGTCACCACCCGCAGAGGCAAGTCCACCGCAGCCTCCTCCGTGCCTGGGTTTTCCAGGTCCGCCAGGTCGCAGAACATATTCAAGGCCGAGGGCTCGGTGTTGCGCAGCATAAACTGCTTCAAAGGCACCTGAGCCTGGTCAAAAAACTCCTCCTGGGTGATCTCCTCGTTTATATAGGGCGTGTAGGCCTGAGTGTTCACCTGGTCGATTACAGGCCCCATGGTAAACAACGTCAAAAACAATGCAACGCCCACCAGAACCATATTGGGCGGAGTCTGCTGGGTGCCCATGGCATTGCGCAAAAACGAGAGCGTGATCACATACCTGGTAAAGGAGGAACACATGATCACCAGCGAGGGCAGCAGTGTGATCAGGGTGGTGAGAATAATGATCTCCAACGCCTGCACGCTGTCGCCATTTATATTGATTATTCCATCCAGATTTTCAGGCAATCCATCACGCTCATTTCTTTTTGGGAAGATTATCCCTCAAAATGTCCAGAAAGCTGGGCGCACAGGGGGCGGCCCCCGGGTCCTTCCGCCAGGGGGCTGCCTCCTCCTCGGTCAGCTCAGTCAACAGCCTGATCCCTCCGCTGGTCACCCCCAGCAGCAGGCAGCGCTTTTCCAGGCGCACCAGCACCAGGCGTTCGTTGCGGCCCAGGCTCAGCTGCCACAGCAGCTCCATCTGCTGCCCCTGCTTCCGGGGCGCCCCTGTCCATCCTGGGGCGCCGTGGCGGCCAATCCACCGGGTGACCCAATAGGCCAGCGCCAGCACAGCCCCCACAGTCAGCAGCATGCCCACCAGGGTGAATATTGTCCCCCCCTGCTGGGCAAAACCAAGCCGGGGCAGGGCTGCTCCACTCATCAGGGCGCGCCAACAATCGAGGTCACGGTCTTCATAATGCGGTCAGACTTGAAGGGCTTCACAATAAAGTCCTTGGCCCCAGACTGGATCGCCTCAATAACCATGGCCTCCTGGCCCATGGCAGAGCACATGACGATGTTGGCCGCGCCGTTCTTGGCACGCATGGCCTTCAACGCCTCCAGACCGTCCATGTTGGGCATCGTGATATCCATGATCACCAGGTCCGGGTTAATCTCGGTGAACTTCTCCACCGCGTCCGCGCCGTCCACAGCCTCATAGAGATCCGTATAGCCGTTTTTCGACAAGGTATCCTTGATCACCTTGCGCATAAAAGCAGCGTCGTCAACCAACAAGATCTTTGCCATAGTAATTCATCCTCTTTTCATATGATTTGCTGAATCGGTCATTTATATTTACTTTGATTGGGCCAACTCTTCAATGCCGGGCTTCTTCAAAATCTCTGTCACCCGGATGCCAAAGTTATCGTCCACAACCACCACGTCTCCCCTGGCAATGCACTTGCCGTTGACAAACAGGTCTACCTGGTCGCCGGCCAGCTTATCCAGCACCACCAGCGAGCCCTTGGAGAAGGAAAGAATTTCCTGCACCCGCTTTCTGGTGCGGCCAATCTCCACTGTCACCTCCAGCGGCACACCCATAATCAAATCCAGGTTCTGGGTCTGCTCCTGGCTGAGCTCCTCGCCGTTGGCCAGCTTGGGCATGGGGGGCGGCGCGGTGTTGATGAGCTTGGGCTCCGGCTGGACCGGATAATAGGGATAGCCCGGATAGGGGGGGTAATAGGGGTAGCCCGGATAGGGCTGCTGCATCCCCTCCTGCCCTGGGACCGGCGGCATCATTGGCGGCACAGGCATCTGCTGTGCCGGCGTCTGAGGTACAGCAGGCGCTGGCTGGGCCGCGCCTCCTGCCATAAGCTTCTCAATCTCCTCCTGGCTCATCACTCCGCCGCTGGCCGCAGGAGCCGGAGCGGGCGCAGGCTGCTGCGCCACACCTCCCGCCATGAGCTTCTCAATCTCCTCCTGGCTCATCACTCCGCCGCTGGCTGCGGGAGCCGGAGCGGGTGCGGGCTGGGCCGCGCCTCCTGCCATGAGCTTCTCAATCTCCTCCTGGCTCATCACTCCGCCGCTGGCCGCAGGGGCCGGGGCGGGCGCTGGAGGGGCCGGAGCAGGCGCTGGGGCGGGCGCAGTGTCCTCGTCCTCCAGGCCAAAGCCTGCCACCAGCTCCTTTGCCAGGTCCACAGAGATCACATTCATAAACTCGCTCTGTAGCTGGTCCTCAATACTTAAAGCAAAGCGGACCACCACAATGGGGCCCTCCGCCACAGGCATCCGGTCCCGCTTCATGGCCTCCTGGTCATACACGTCAAAGGTCTCGGGTGTGGAAATATTCACCACCCTGCCCAAAAAGTCAGACAAAGCCGTAGAGGCCGCGCCCATCATCTGGTTCATGACCTCGCAGACAGCGCTCAGGCTCAGCTCATCCAGCACAAACTCATCCAGCGGCGTATCTGTGCCCATCAGTATGTCGACAATGACCTTTATGTCGCTCATGCGCAGCAGCATCAGGTTGCTGCCGTCCAGGCCCGACACATACTTGATCTCCACGCCAACGGCCGGCTCAATGTCCCCCAGCTCAAAGTCCTTGACGTCGACCACAGTCACTGTGGGCGTGGTGATGTCCACCCGATGATCCAGCAGATTGGATACCGCCGTCGCCGAAGAGCCCAGGCTGATGTTCATGATTTCGCCGATGGCGCTTATCTCCATTGGTTTGAAAACATTATTGCTCATTTGTTAAACTGCCCCTTCTTCCGGCGTTATGGTACACCTCTTTAATCTTCACCGCCATCTTTTTCTCGCTGACCCCCATCAATCCGTTGAACCACCGCTGACCGCCTACATACAGGTTCAGTGCGCTGTCCTTCTTCTGGTTCAGGTCAATCACATCACCCACATTCAGCCGGTACACATCGTCCAGCCGCAGGGTGGTGCGGGCCAGCTCAGCCCGGATTTCCAGCGTGGAATCCCGCAGATGGTCAAAAATCTCCTCCTGGTGCTCCTCGCTGTTGGCCTTTTTGGAGGGATTGCCTGCGCTGATCTCTGTGAAAATGCTGGACAGCACGTCCTCGGGCATCACGATGCTGATGCTCCCCTCAATGTTGGGAAAGCTGACCTTCATATCCACAATGACCACGGTCTCCTCCAGACCGATGAGCTGCACCAGCGTGGGGTTGTTTTCCACCCGCCCAAAGTCGAAGTCCAGCTGTATGTAGTTCTCCCAGGTCACGCCCATACGCGAGACAAAGTCCTTCAGCAGCACCTCATACAGCTTCAGGTCCAGCTCCGTATAGGTGTAGTCGTCTGGCAGACTCTCCACATCTCCATCACCGCCGGTCATGCGGTCCATCATGCTCACCATAATGGGGGCTGAGGCATAGAACAGCACCGGCGTCTCCTCCCGGTTCTCCTTCAGCATCAGATGGGTGGTGGTCAGCACCGCGCTGTCGCTGAGAGCGTTGGAGAACTCGAAATAGGTGGTCTCCTCCACCGACTCCACCCCGATCTCGCAGGTGGCGTGGACCAGTCCGTTGATCCGGGTGGTAAGCACCCGGGAGTAATTGTCGAAAATACTCTTGAGCATCTTCAGACGGTCCTTGGTGAACTTCTTGGGGTTGGTAAAGTCGTACTTGCGGTACTTCTTTTCCGGCTTCTCCTCCTCAGCAGGGGGCTTATCCCCGCCGCTGTTCATGGAGTTCAGAAGGGCGTCTATCTGGCTCTGTGATAATACCTCTGGCATTGGCCTAACCCTCCCCGCCCGCGGCGCTGGACTCCGTCTGGCTGCTGCTCTGGGACTGTCCCTGATCCGGCGCCTCGTCCTTATCCTCTACGCTGGCCTTGGAGGGGCCATTCTCTCGTATGCTCTCATATTGCTCCAACGTACCGCCCAGCTCGTTCATCAGGTCCTTGCCGGTGATGATCATCTCCACCCGGCGGTTCTTTCTCCGGTTCTCCTCCACATCGTTGGGAGCCACAGGCCTGTACTGGCCATAGCCCTCGCTCACCAACCGGCCCGCGCTCAGTCCGGTCACCCGGTCCTGAAGATACGCCGTTACCCGGGCCGCCCGGGTGGCCGCCAGCATGCGGTCGCCCTCTGTGGTGTTTGCCTCTGTGGCGCTGGCCTGGGCTGTGTGGCCCAGAATGCGGATTTCGTCGATATGCTCCGCAGCCTGGCTGAGCATAGGCGCCAAAACATCCAGCATCTCCTTGCCATCCTGCCGCAGCACATCGCTGTCCCCGTCAAAGAACACCGCGTTGGCAAAAGACAAAAACACGCCGCCGTCGCCCTTGGTAATCTCCACATTCTTGCCCGACTTCTCAATGTATTCCTTCATCATCTGGTAGAGCTGCTCAATGGCCTGGTCAGTCTCTTCCTGCTCCTTTTCCTTCTCGGCCTCCTCCAGCTCCGCCGGGTCGGTTACACCTGGGTCGCCAGTCTCGTCAGGGTCCTGAAAAGGACCGCTGCTGGTCCCGAACTCCGGCGCCGTGGGCGTGGTCATCGCATTGGGGTTAAAGCTCATGGCCGCGGCCTTCCATTTATCCTCGTTTATGGTCGACATGGAGTAGAGCAGCACAAAGAAGCACAGCAGCAGCGTCACCATGTCACCGTAGGTGTCCATCCAGTTTGCGCCGCCGCCTTCGCCGCCTCCGCCCTTTTTCTTCATCTCAGCCAGACACCTCCATTCCTGACAGATAGTCTCCCGGCCCCCGCCCCATCCCGGGGCCACAGGCCGGCTTTCCCTTGCATCGTACTATTATAACAAACAACTGCCCCTCCCGTCAAGCCCATACCTGTGCTTTCAGGAGGAAAGAATTGGAAATGTCCTCATCCTTCGCCGCCGCCAGAGCCCTCGCCCATTTTCTCACGCTGCTTCTGGGCCACAAAGGTCAGCAGCTTTTCCCGCAGCATCTTGGGGTTTTCACCGGCCTGAATACAAGTGATGCCCTCCACAATGATCATCTTGTTGAGGACCTCCTCGCTGTCGCGGATTCGCAGGTTGTTGGCCACCGGGCCGAACACCATGTGGGCCAGAATACAGCCGTACAGGGTGGTAATCAAGGCCACGCTCATGTCCGCGCCAATGTTGCTGGACCCTGAGGTGGGGTCCATGTTTTTCAGCATGTTAATCAAGCCGATCAAGGTGCCCACCATGCCGAAGGCCGGCGCAATGGCCGAGGCCTTGTCATACATGGCCGCCGCCGCGTTGTGCCGGTCAGACATGCACTCAATGTCGTTTTCCAGGGTGGCGCGCACCCGGTCCGGGTCGTTGGCGTCCACAATCAGCATAATCGCCTGCTTAAAGAAGGGGTCCTCCTGGTCGTTGGCCTTCTCTTCCAGGGCCAGCAGGCCGTCCTTACGGGCAATCTGAGCCAGGTCCACCAAAGAGTTGATGATGTTCTCCGGCTTCTGCTTGGGGTTTTTCATCATCACCCCAAAGTGCTTGGGGATGCTGAGAAAGGTCTTAAGGGGGAAGCTGGCCATGAGGATGAAGACGGTACAGCCGATAACAATCATAACGCTGGGGCCGTCGCCAAAGTTCCCTATCTTTTCAAATTCATAGGGCGGGAAGCCGTTTGCCATGCCCAGCACCATGACCCCTATAGCCACCACCAGGCCGATCAAATATCCAATATTCATAGGGCGTTCACCTTCACTTTAGAATTTCTTCACGGTCTGTTGGCCGCTTGTTCACTGTGTCTCCCGTTTTTTCACCGTCACCTGCGGAAGCCCGGCCTCTGTGCGCCGCCCCGGTTGGGAACTGCCTTGGGCTCCTCGTTCACAGTCACCATGCGGTGGATGTCCTGCACCTTGGCATTATAGTCCGCAATGCGGCCCACAATGTCCTGCACCGACTCCATCACCAGATAAAAGTCCCGGTTCATCATCACAATCTTTGTCTCAGGAATCAGCTCGATGCACTCGATCTGCAGGTGGTTCACCAAAAATTTCTCACCGCTGGTCTTGGTCAGCATAATCATAAAGCGCTCCTCCTTCTGATAAGCCCCGCCAAAGGGGAGGGCCCCTGCCCTCCCCCGGCGCGGGGGCATAACTCCCTTTACTTGCTCATATGTTCCATTCCGTCAAGCTGCGCCCAGTCTATCAGCGCTTCATGTTCACCAGCTCTTCCAGCATACTGTCGGTTACGGTGACAATGCGGGTGTTGGCCTGATAGCCGCGCTGAATCATAATCATGTTGCTGATTTCGCTGGCCAGGTCCGTGCCGCTGCTCTCCAGGCCGCCGCTGATAAGCTTGGTGCCGCCGGAGGAAAGAATGCTGATTTCGCCTTCTTTCATCTCCACCGGGTCGCCTGCATTGGCTGGCGGCTCATAAAACGGGCTGTTCGGGTCAGTGGTGTTCAGCACAGAGTTACCAATAGAGGTCAGGCGGACATCGCCCGCTCCGTCCAGGGCCTGATAATAATGGCCGTCCACATGGGTCACGCCGTTGGGATTATCCACCTTGGCAATGGCAATAGAGCCAATCACCACAGCCTCGCCCGTAGCAGTAGTACAGGTAATACGTCCGGTGTTCTCGTCAATGCTGACGCTGTCCCGGCTGATTCGTCCGCTGACATCTGTGCCACTGGCATCCACAATCTGCCCATACGTTGCGCTGTTCTCATCATCGTCATAGGTGGGGTAAACTGCATCGCCCTTTTTGTGTCCCGTCACACCGTCAGCATACGCCATGGGCAAACGGATGGCCGTAAGTACCGGGCTAGGTGTATACTGCTCAATAATCTTTAGTTCAACCTTTTGATTTGGCGCAGTACCTGTAAGTTTTGCTTGCACCAACTGATCGTTCTCATCAATATAGAATTGTCCATCCTGCGGCAGAGGCGTGGGGTCTCCGGGATTAGCCGGTTTAAGCGGAAGATGCTCCAACGTCTTCTCACTTCCATCGTCATTATAAAGTGCTTTTCTGTACACCGGGTTCTCCACCGACAAGAAGCCATACACAACCTGTCCCTGGCCGTCTACCAGATAGCCCTGGTTGTCAAACTCCAAATTGCCCAAGCGGGTCAGATACATGTCCTTCAGGTCGTCCATGCTGCTAAAGGTAGAGGTCTTGTCGCCCACAATCAAAAAGCCGTCGCCGTCAATCATCACGTCTGTAGCCATGCCCGTAGGCGTGTAGTTCTTCGTGCTCATGTCCAGGTCTATGGTTCCGATGGAAGAGCCGTAGCCGTTCTGGGCCGGGTTTCTGCCGCCCACTTGGTTCGAGCCGTTACTGCCGCCCCGCACCGTGGTGTAAAGGGCCTCCAAAAAGGTGTAGCGGGTGGCCTTATAGGCGTTGGTGTTCACGTTAGAAATATTCTGGCCGATGACGTTCAAAGCGCTCATGTGCGCTTTCAGTCCGGCTACGGCCGCATACATTGCACCTGTCATTCTCTATCCTTTCCCGCGGCTTTCAGCAGGGAGCCTCTCCCCTCTGTTCCGCGAAACGAAAAAATTTGCGTAAGTCGCGGCGGTCCGGGGCAGGCCATTCGGGCCCGCCCCCAAGCCTCCCAGCGGCTGACAAAGGTCAGCCCAAGGGTCCGGCTAAATCAAAACCGCGCCGTCGATGTTGGTAAAAATGTTCTCCTTCATCTCCTCCTGGTTCATGGTGGTAATCACCCGCCCAAAAGGCACATTGATGATGAAGGCCTGGGTGGCGTTAAACGCCAGAATGTTCTTCGCGCCCTTCTCCTGGGCCTTTTCCACCGAGCCCGCCAGCTGCTGCATCAGGGCCGGGGTCAGTTCAATGCCCCGCTCCTCCGCCCGGCTCATGGCGTGCTTTGAAAAGTTGATGCCCTGGCTCTGAGGGGGCGCGCTGGGCTGAACGCTCTCCTGCCGCACCTGACTCATAATCTCGCCAAAGCTGGCCTTTGCGCCTGGGGCATGGGCCTGCGGGGGCGTTTGCCCCACGGGCATGACCTGCCCCACGCCCTTTACCCGGTCTATCATACCCTCAACCTCCGTTCTAAACCGCCTGCTCTGGCTCCGTAGCGTCCGGGTCCGTGGGCTTTTCAGGGTCCACCGGCTGATCCGGGTCTGTCGGGTCCGTGGGCTTATCCGGGTCCACCGGGTCGGTAGAATCGTCCTTGTCCTCGCTGCCGTCCGGGTTCAGGTCCGTGCCCTTGTCCGGCAGACGGCCCACAGCCATCACGTCGTTGAGATAATAGCTCTCGTCCCCGATGAAAATAACCTGCTGCCCGTTCAGGGTGCCGGTGCCGGTGACAACGCCTACAATCTCCTTAAGCTCCTTGCCTACATACTGTCCTACCGTGACCTCCTTGCCCACCAAAGAGGCGGCATAGGTCAGCACCGTAGAGTCGTCAATCAGCGTGCTGATGTTGGTAATGGCCTGCACCACAGACATCTGTACCATCTGGTTCATCATGTCGGTGGTCGAGGCGGCATTGTCAATATCCTGGTTCTGGAACATGGCGACCATCAGGGTGAGAAAGTCGTTCATGTCCAGCTCCTTACCAGCCTTCTTGTTGGTAGAATTCTGGGCCTTTCTGGCTACATTGGCCGTGGTGCCAAGCCGGTTGGCCAAATCGCTCATTCCGGCTGTCGCGCCTGTTGGCATGGTCTTCCCGCCTTTCTACTGTAAATTTTTGGTGCCCGCGCCAGGGTTGACTGACAGAGCCACTCCGCCCTCCGCCGGACCTATTTAGGCCCTGGGTGGGCAGCCAGCCCCTTCTCTCTGCCCGGCCTCTGACCGGGCGTTCAGTCCACCTGTGCGCCCGCGTCCACCAGACCCAGCCGCAGCTGCTGCAAAAAGTCCTCGGTAGTCCCCTTGGGCCTGTGCTGCTGCTGTTGCTGCTGGTGCTGCTGCCGGTTCTGCCCGTCCGGGTTCAAAAACTGGTTGGGTGTCTCCGGCTGCTGGGGCTGCTGCACGATAATCTCCGCCTCACGGCCATCGCCCATCAGCGCGCTCAACAGCGAACCGCTGTGCTGCTGCAAAAGGCTGGCCGCCTTGGCTGTCTCCGGGGTGAGCACAACGCTCAGCAGGCCCTGGGCCGTCCGGGTAATCTCCACGGTCAGCTTGCCCAGGCTCTCCGGAGTCAGCTGTAGCTGCACCATGGAATCTCCCCGCTCCAATGCCTGGCTGAGCTTTGCCGCCAGCTGCTGGGGGGCCTCGGGCTCCTCGGCATACACCGGCTCGGGGTCAGCCACCTTCACCGGCGTAGCGGTCTCCCGCTGGAACAGGGGCTGAGCTCCCACAGAAGCATCGGTCACCTGCCCTTCCTCCTCGGTCCGCCGGGGCTCCCCGCCCTCTGGCTGCACCTGTGTAAAGGCAGCTGCCTGCTCCTTGGTCTCCACAGGCTGCACAGCCTCAGGAAGCTCCGGACCCTCCGGCTGAAGCATGGGCTGCTCCTGCACCTCCTGGTTCTCAGGCAGGGGCAGGACCTGGGTCTGGGGCAGCGCCCCCATTTCGCCCAGGCTCTCCTGGGTCTGAGGCTGGGCCTCCTGCACCAGGCCGGGCTGGACCTCCTCCGTCCGCACGGGGGCGTCTTCCACCCAAACAGCAGCGTCCGTCAGCACAGGCGACTGAACAGCGCCCTCCAGCCCGCCGGCTGCGGTGTTCTCACCGGCGCCAGCCACAAGCTCAAACGGCACCACAGGCTGAGAGGTCACAAGAGCCGCGGCCACCTCCTGGCCCTTCTCTGTGGTCTCCTGACCTTTGGTGCTGTTTTTCTGGGACTCTTCCGTCTCCTGCTTCCCGTCGGCCTTGTCCTTAGGGGCTTCCTCCTTGCGCTGGGGCTTCGCGGCCTGACTCTGCTTCAGCAGCATGGCCTCAAAATCCTCCCCCTCGCTGCCAGAGTCTCCGGGCGGTGTGGTCTGCACATTGTGAATGATATCCGCAGCCACTCCTTGGATCAACAGATCTAAGTTCATTTCGTCCACCTCCTTTTCTATGTATATGCTATATGTTATGCCCAAAGTTCTTTTCGGGCCTTATACTCCTGTTTATCCGGCGGGTCCTCACAGCGCGCCCTCCTGCACAGCGGCAGAACGGCGGGCCATCACCAGGTCGTCAATCTCCTTCTCCTCGGCCTTTGCCACAGCCGCGTCATACTCGCCTCTCTTTATGTCCTTCAGCTTTTCCAGCGACTGGGTCTCCTGTCTGGCCTCCACCAGCAGCCGGCGTTTCTCCTCCTCGGCCTTCTGCAGCTCCTTAAGAAGCCCTGCCTCCCGCTGCACCCGGCGCTCCAATACCTCAATACCGGTCTCATACTTCATGGAATCCGCGATGGTGATTCCCTCGGCCTTCTTCTGCCGGTACTCCTCCTCGCAGGCGATCCGGTTCTGCCGGGCCTGCTCCAGTACAGCCTCCTGACGGCGCACCGCCGCCAACGCCGAGCCATGCTCCGCCAGCCGGATATCCAGCACCTGGTTTTTATACCGAAGCACCGTGTCCAGCTGAAACTTGAACTTCTTCAAGGCCATCGCCCTCTTTCTACAAATAAAATGGCTCTCTTATATATTATGACAGCAAACGCCGCCGGTTCCTGACCAGCTCCTGCCAGCCCATACGAAAAGACCGTCCCTCACCGCTGCCCGGGCATACATACATCCCGGCCTACCGGCGTTTCAAGGGACACAGCCGTGCCCCGTCCCACTATATATGAAGAAATACTGCCGCCCCGCCGGGCCCCTTGCCCATGGGCGCATCATTGTTAACGGCAAGCTGGCAACAAAGCAACCAGCCGCCCCCGCTTTTCCTTATCTTCCCGCAAGAATACGATTCATCTGGTCCACGCACTGCTCGTAAGTAAAAGCCTCCTCTGTCCCCTGCTTCAAAAACTCGTTAATCTTGTCAATTTTTGTCAGCGCAAAGTCCAGCTTAGGGTTCGTCCCCGCCTTGTACGCACCAATAGACACCAAGTCCGCATTCTGATTGTAGGTGCTCATAATATCCCGCAGACGCGAGGCCAGCTGCTTGTGCCGGTCGTCCACCAGCTCCACCATCAAACGGGAGATGCTGGCCCCCACGTCAATGGCAGGGTAATGGTTGGCCGCAGCCAGGCTCCGGCTCAACACAATATGCCCGTCCAGAATACCCCGCACCGTGTCGGCAATGGGCTCGTTGGTGTCGTCGCCCTCCACCAGCACCGTGTAGATGCCGGTAATCGAGCCCTTCTTGAAGTTGCCGCTGCGTTCCAGCAGCTTGGGCAGCTCCGCGTAAATAGACGGCGTATAGCCCCGTGACACCGGCGGCTCGCCGATGGCAAGTCCCACCTCCCGCTGGGCCATGGCGAAGCGGGTCAGCGAGTCCATCATCAGCAGCACGTCCAGGCCCTGGTCCCGGAAATACTCCGCAATCCCTGTGGCCACGGTGGGGCATTTCTTCCGAAGCATGGCCGGCTGGTCCGAGGTGGCCACCACCAGCACAGAGCGGCGCATTCCCTCCTCGCCCAGGTCCTTTTCCACAAATTCCAGCACCTCACGGCCGCGCTCCCCCACCAGGGCAATCACGTTGATGTCCGCCTTCACATACTTGGCAATCATCCCCATCAAAGTACTCTTGCCCACGCCAGAGCCTGCGAAAATGCCCATACGCTGGCCCTTGCCAATAGTCAGCAGACTGTCAATGGCTTTTACCCCAAACTCCATACGCTCCCGAATGGGAGGCCGGGTCAAAGGGTTGATGTAGCTGCTGCCCAGAAAATATGTATCGCCCCCCTCAAAGGGGCCCTTGTCGTCAATGGGCTGGCCCAGGGCGTTGATGATGCGCCCCTTGAGAAAGGGCCCCACCCGCAGCCGCAGCTGATGCCCCGTGTTGCGCACAAAATTGCCGGAAGAAATTCCGGTCATCTCCCCATAGGGCATCAGGAGCATCCGGTCATTTTTAAAGCCGACTACCTCTGCTGGTATCTGCCCTCCGGATTCCCCACTATATATGCGGCATATATCTCCGACAGCTGCCCTGCCGCCGCTGGCCTCGATGGACATGCCTACGATGTTTTCTATTTTGCCGGTGTGGCCGATGGTCTCAGCCTGCCGCACCTGCTTGATGGTATCCTCAAACATAGCCGCCACCTGTGGTCTGCCAGCTGCCCCGTTCGCCCTCCGTGCCGGTGACAATGCCCCGCAGGGTGTCCATCTGGGTAGAGACGCTGGCGTCAATAATCTCATCCGGCATCTCAATAATGCAGGTGCCCGACTCATCATCCGCCATAGGAATAATGCGCACCCGCTCAGACAGCCGGGACAGAGCCTGGGTCAGCTCAGGGATGGTCTCCGCCGAGGCCCTGGCGTCGCAGTCCGCAATATAAATCTGCACCCACTCGCACCGCCGGCGCTTGGCAGTGGCCGACTCAATCATGCGAATGAGAATACCGCTGCTGCTGCGCAGGCTGACCCGGATGACCTTCTCCGCAATGGCCAAGGCCAGTTCCTTCAGGTCGTCCTTGCTGTCCTCCAGAATGCGGTCTCTGGCCCGCACGGCCTCCTTCAAAAAGGCCTGGACCTCCCGCTCCTGGGCTGCAGCCTGCTCCTCCCGCTCCTGGCGGGCCTGCATACGGCCCTCAGCCACTCCTTGGGCAAAGCCCATGTTATAGCCATCCTCCCGGGCCACCTTGCGCAGCTGTTCCAGCTCCGCCTGGGCGTCAGCCACGGCCTTTTCCAGCAGTTCCTTGGCCTCCCGCTCCGCGTCAGCCAAAATGGCCTCTGCCTGAATCTGGGCAAAGTCCACCGGCGTGGGCTCCTTGGGCTCAGGGGGAGGCTCGGGCGCAGGCTGTTCCTCCCCGGCCTCAGTCATCGGCTCAGCCGGCTGTGGCTCGGGGCTGGAAACAGTAAGGTCCTCCGCATCCGGAAAGACATATTTGTCAGCCGCCACATTAACGAAGCGTTTGAAAATACCCGGCATACAGAAGACCTCCCTTACCATCTTACCACTTGGGGTAAGCTTTATCAACCTTGTGTCTCAGTTTGAATTGGTCCCCGCTCCCAGAGCCACCCCATTGGAGTGGGAAAGGCTCTGTCAGCAGCGGTCATTATGCAATAATATCGTCCTTGCCACCCTTGAGAATGATGATCTCGTTCTTGGCCTCCAGGTCGCGGATAAGCGCCACAATACGCTGCTGGGCGTCGTCCACGTCCTTCATGCGCACATTGGTGGTGATCTCCAGGTCGTCCTTGATCGACTCGGCCATACGGGTGGACATGTTCTTGAACAGCTTGTTGGCCAGCTCCGCACTGGCGGGCTTGAGGGCCAGCACCAGGTCGTGGGTGTCACAGTCACGCACAAAGCGCTGCACAGACCGGTCGTCCATGGTGAGAATATCCTCGAACACGAACATGCGCTTGCGAATCTCCTCGGCCAGCACTGCGTCGTACATGGACAGGCCGTCGAAAATGCTCTTCTCGCTGACACGGTCCACGTTGTTCATCACATCGGCCACAAAGTCGATGCCGCCCACCTGGATGTTGCTGCTGCTGAAGATGTTGGCGAACTTGTTGGACATCTCCGCCTCGATGATCTTCACTGCCGTGGGAGACGCGCTGTCCATGTTGGCAATGCGCTCCACCACCTTGATCTGAATATCCGGCTCCAGCTGGGCAATCACTGCCGCCGCCTTGTCCGGCTCTATGTAGGACAGCACCAGGGCAATGGTCTGGGGACGCTCGTTCTGCAGCGCCGTAAACAGGTCCTTTTCCCCGGCCTTGTTCATAAACGAAAACTCTCTGTTCTTCAGAGACTTGGTGACCTTATCCAACAGCGAGGACGCGGTCTGGGCTCCAAAGGCCTTTTCCAGCACCGTGCGGGCATATTCCAGCCCACCCTCGGTCACGGCCTTGTTGGTCATGCACATCTGGTAGTACTCGTTGAGCACCGCCTCGGTGGTGTCCGCGTCCAGATAGCCCAGCTTTGCCACCTCAATGGTGATCATTTCCACATCCTCGGGCTCCATGTACTGGTACAGCTGAGACGCCTTATCCACGCCAAGGGAGACAATGACCGCCGCAGCCTTCTGCGCGCCGCTCATGGCGTCCAAAAGCGAGCTCTGCAGAGGCAGCTCTGGCAGAAGTACCTCCTCGGCAGGAGCCTCCGCGGCAGCGGCCTCGCCCTTTTTTGCTCTTTTCTTCTCGGCCTTTGTCGCTTTATCCGCCATTGCCCTCTTCATCTCCCCTCAACAGAGCCTTGATTGCCTGGGCCGCGATCTCAGGATTGCTCTCAGCAAGCTCCCGCACAGACCGGCGCAGCTCCATGCTCTTTTCGGTATGTACATCCATAATATCCGCGCCCATGGGCTCCTGCTCCTCCACGGCGGGCTCCTGCTCCTCCGCTTCGGGGCCGACCACCACCACCGGTTCCAGCGGCTGCAGCCTGCGGCGGCTGCGGCTGCGGCCCAACAGCACAAACACGGTAAACAGCACCATGAACAGGAACAGCCCTGCCAGCAGCGCCAGATACACCCACAGGGGGATGTCCCCGAAGATGTTGGGCACCGGGGTGGTATCCGCCGGGACATTGTCCTCCTCAGGCCGGTAGAATTCATGGGTGATAATGGAAATCTTCTCGTTCTGGTCCGCCGCGCTGATGCCCACCGCCCGGGCAACATGGCCCACCAGCTGATCCTGATTGGCCGTGTTGGGCACCCGGCTGTTGATCGTCACCGACACAGTCACATCGGAAATATAACCGCCAATGGTCTGCTGCTGGGTGATGGTCTTGTTGTTCTCAAATTGCTTCTCCCCGCTGACCTCCAGCCCCTCTTCCTCACCGGTGGGGGTAAACTCCTCTACATAAGTGTTCAAGTCCGCGTTGGGATCCGTGCCCACCACACCGCCGACGCCGTCCTCACCAGCGATTATTTTGCCAGACCAGATCTTCTTGCCCACAATGCCTTCGCCGTTGGTGTCCCCTCCGGCCCAGTCGGGCTGAGAATAGATGGTGGACTCAGACTGAGAGCTGTCCATATTCACAGTGGTGTTCACAGCGCAGGACACATTGCCCTCCCCATACATGGGCTCCATCACGTCCATCACCTGCTTGCGCAGCTTCTTGTTCCACTGGTCCTCCAGGTTCAGCTTGGTCTCGGCAATGGTCTTCACATCTCCGCTGGCGTCCTGAGACCCGTCATAGCTGTTGCCCTCGCTGTCCCGGATGTCCACCTCGTCGATGATGAGCCCCTTCACCGAGTGGCTTACCGTGGCCCGGATAGACTCGGCCAGGCCGTCGGTCATGCGCTCGCCGTCCTTCATGGTCACCACCACAGACGCGGACGCCTCAATGGTGTTGTCCTGGCTCAGCACATACCGCCTGTCCTCCCCAGGGGCAATGTTCACCACCGCGTCGGCCACCCCATCGTAGCAGCGGATGGTGGCCGCCATGCGGTCCATCAGCTCATACAGCGCCATCTGGGAGCGGTCCGACTCAGTGGACAGGGAGCTGATTTTGGTGAGGTACAGTCCATAGTCCGGGCTGGACTGGGGGTAGCCTGCGGCGATCAGGCTGGCCCTGATCCGGTCTGCCTGGCCCTTGGGCACCGTAATGGTGTTATTGTCCTGCACCTTGTAGTCGGTGGTCCCCTCATCCGAGAGATACTTGCACACAGCGGTCATATCGTCGCCGTTGAGGCCTGTAAACACCTCTTCATACTCCGTTTTGGAGCCGTTGGCAAGATAAATTGCCAGCGCTGTCAATAAAATCACAATAACGGCGACGATAATGGCCTTCACTGTTTTGCTCAGGCCGCCTACCGTCCCCTTGACCTGTATCCAGATGTCTTTTGCCTTGTCTTCCACTTGCCTGACCTCCTCAGCCCTTCCGCGGTTTTTTCATGGCCCTGCTTACAGGCTGATACGCATAAGCTCGTTATAGGCCTCCACTGCCCGGTTGCGCAGCTGCGCCAGCAGGCTGACAGAGAGCTCGTACTTGGTGCTGGCCATATTCAAGGCCACAGGGTTATCCAGCTGGCCCGTGGCCATCAAATACTGCATCTGGGTTTTCTCCGCGTCGCTCTCCTTCACCGCGTCAATGGCAGACTGAAAAATGCTGCCAAAGCCGCCTGCAATCCCGCTGCTCTGCGTCTGCTCCTTCCCCTCCTCAAACAAGGAGGTAATGGGAGCCATAGAGCTCATACCAGAGGTAAGAGGCGTAATGGAACTGATCATAAGAAACTTCCTTTCCTGGGCGCTGCCCCAGCCCCTGCCAAAAAGACAAGGCCGGGCTGCTCTTTATAGTAAATGCGCCTTCCGCGCTTTTTGTGTCTTTGTTTCCAGCTGTCAAACAGCCTCAGGTCACCTGCTGCCCAGGTCCAGCCCCCGGGTAATCACGCTTTTCAGGGTGTTAAAGGCCGTCACATTGGCCGAATAGGCCTGGGTGGCCGCCATCGCGTCCGTAATCTCCTTTACCAGGGTGACATTGGGCATCTGCAAATACCCGTCCTCATTGGCGTCAGGATGAGTGGGGTCGTAGCTCAAGGAGAAGGGGCTCTCGTCCTCCACAATCTCCGCTACCCGCACTCCCGCCGAACGCTCGGTGCCCCGGTTGGAGTTGTTCACCGCCTGGGCCATGGCCATGCGGAAGCCGTCCCGGCCGCTCTCAGCCTCAAAAACCACCATCTTCCGGCGGTAGGGGCCCTCCCCGTTCTCTGTGCGGGTGGTGTTCAGGTTGGTGATGTTCTCAGAAATAATGTCAAGACGCAGCTGCTGGGCGGTCAACCCAGAGCCGACTATGTTAATATTGCCTAAAAATGCCATAATCCTTCCGAATCCTTTCCGGCTGTCTCAAGAATATATCCGCCTGTCCTCCGCTTAACCGTTGATGGCGGAGCGCAAAGCGGCAAAGTCGCTGTTAATGCTCTGGTAGACGTACTGCAGCTGATAGGAGTTGCGCACCAGCTCGGTCATCTGCTCAGTCAGGTTCACGCCGTTGTCATCCCGCCGGGTAATCTCCTCCGTCTCCACTACCTGCCAGTCCGCGCTCTCAATGGCGTCCCGCATGGTCTTTTTGGTCAGCTTGTTCCGGCCATGCTCCGCAGCCTCCAGTTGAGCCTGAAAGCTCTCCTCAAAGGTCACAAGCTTGGTCTTGTAGTTGGGGGTTTCCACATTCGATATATTATCCAGCAGAGCGTTCTGCTTTACCCACAGAAAGTCCATCGAACGCTCCATCATCCGGAGACTGTTGTTGGTAATCCCGTCCACAGCCGTCCCTCCTTTATCTTACTTGATCAGGGGCTTTGTCCCTTATTTTACCCGATTATGATTAAGTATACCATGTTTTTGTCTTATATGCAAGCCCCACGCCGCATTTTCTCTTTAGGAATAAATTCCAGCCCCACCCTGTCCTTTTCCC
>NZ_JBQISV010000020.1:0-29713 GCF_056800975.1 Acutalibacter sp. | reverse complement strand
CCTTGATCATCTGCCAGATGACCCGGGTCATCTCGTCCCCGTCCATCTCCACCAGGGGCGTTTTCATGGGGATTTTTTCAAAGCTCATGGGGTTCTCCTCTCATTTTTCCAGCTTGGTATAGTTCAGCAGGCCGCCCACCAGCACCATGTCCCGCTGCCGGGCAGTGAGCACAGCGTTCAGCTTCATGGTAATGCCCCGGGTCTCGTTGACCAGGGTGACCTCCTCCCCTGCTTCCAGCTCCTTGCGGACTGCGGGCAGACAGAGCACGTCCATCTGGTCAATGGCGTCGTAGTCGGCCTCGTTGACAAACTGCAGGGGCAGAATGCCTGTGTTGGCCAGGTTTGCCGCGTGAATGCGGGCATAGCTCTTGGCGGCCACCGCCTTCACCCCCAAATACAGGGGCACCAGGGCCGCGTGCTCCCGGGAGGAGCCCTGGCCGTAGTTGTGCCCGGCAATAATCACGCCGCCCCCCGCCGCCTTGCAGCGCTCGGGGAAGCTCTTGTCGCACACCGCAAAGCAGAACTGGGACAGGTAGGGGATATTGGACCGGTAGGGCAGAATTTTGGCCCCGGCGGGCATAATGTGGTCGGTGGTGATGTTGTCATCCACCTTCAGCACAGCCCGGCGGCGGATGCTCTCCTCCAAGGGGCCGGCAATGGGCAGGGGCTTGATGTTGGGGCCGCGCTTTACCTCCACGGTCTCCATCAGGGCCTCCTCAATGGGGGGCACAATCATGTTGTCGTTAATGAGAAAACGCTCCGGCAGCTCCACCTTCACCGGCTCGCCCAGAGAGCGGGGGTCGGTGAGGGACCCGGCAATGGCAGAGGCCGCGGCGGTCTCCGGGCTTACCAGGTAGACCTGCCCGTCCGCTGTGCCTGAGCGGCCCTCAAAGTTCCGGTTAAAGGTGCGCAGGGACACCCCCCCGGAGTTGGGGGACTGGCCCATGCCAATGCAGGGCCCGCAGGCGCATTCCAGAATCCGGGCCCCGGCGGCAATCATGTCCGCCAGCGCGCCGTTTTCGGCCAGCATGTTGAACACCTGCTTGGACCCGCAGGCCACGGACAGGCTCACCTGGGGGTGCACGGTTTTGCCCTTGAGCACCGCGGCCACCCGCATCATGTCCAGATAAGAGGAGTTGGTGCAGGAGCCAATGCACACCTGGTCCACCTTCATGCCCGCAAGCCCGCTGACGGGCTTTACCGCGTCGGGGCTGTGGGGACAGGCGGCCAGGGGCTCCAGGGAGGAGAGGTCTATGGTCAGGGTTTCGTCATAGGCCGCGTCCGGGTCTGAGGACAGCTCCACCCACTGGTCTCCCCGGCCCTGGGCCTGCAAAAACTGCCGGGTGATCTCATCCGAGGGGAAGATGGAGGTGGTGGCCCCCAGCTCGGCCCCCATGTTGGTGATGGTGGCCCGCTCGGGCACAGTGAGGGTTTTGACGCCCTCGCCGCCATACTCGATGATCTTGCCCACGCCGCCCTTTACGCTCATCCTTTGCAGCACCGCCAGAATCACATCCTTGGCCGACACCCAGGGGGAGAGCCTGCCGGTGAGCTCCACCCGGGTCATGCTGGGCATGTTGATGTGGTACTCGCCCCCGCCCATGGCCACGGCCACATCCATGCCCCCGGCCCCAAAGGCCAGCATACCAATGCCTCCGCCGGTGGGGGTGTGGCTGTCAGAGCCGATAAGGGTTTTGCCCGGAGCCCCGAAGCGCTCCAGATGCAGCTGGTGGCAGATGCCGTTGCCGGGACGGGAGAAGTAGACGCCATGCTTGTTGGCAACCGTCTGGATGTAGCGGTGGTCGTCCGCGTTCTCAAAGCCGCTCTGCAGGGTGTTGTGGTCCACATAGGCCACGCTGCGCTGGGTCTTCACCCGGGGCACGCCCATGGCCTCAAACTCCAGGTAGGCCATGGTGCCGGTGGCGTCCTGGGTCAGGGTCTGGTCAATGGCCAGGCCAATGTCCTCCCCCACCTCCATTTTGCCTGAGACCAGGTGGCTCTCAATGATCTTCTGTGCGATGGTTCTTCCCATGTGTCGTCTTCCTTTCCGGTTGGTTTTCCGGGCATGTCCAGGCTGTGGGGGCAGGGGCTTTTCCCTCTCCTCAGGCGTGAACCGGCCCGCTTTTTCTGACGTTTCCGCTATATGTGAACACATTATGTGTGGTTTTCGCTACCTTCCTTTTGCCGCCGAAAAGGCCGCGGCCTCCGCCAGCCAGTCCAGCAGCTCCTGGTCAATCTCCTTGGGGTCTGTTATCACCGCGTGGTGGGTCCAGCGTCCGGGGTAAGGCTCCACAACAGTCAGCCGGGGCGACTGCACCTGACGGCCCAGCCCAAAGGTGACGGTGAGGAAGTCTCCCCGAAGCCCCTTGCGCACCCGGTTGAAGGAGGCGCAGCCGAACAGCCTGCCCTGATAAAAGGAGATCTGCGTCTTCTGCACCCGCCGCTCAAAGTCTCCCAGCCGGGCCAGCAGCTGCTTTTCCAGCCTCTCGTACAGGGGCAGCGCATGGGGGTGGGGGGAAAAGAAGAACAGGACCCTCTCGTCCGCCGGTTCTCCCGGGCTCCCGGGCAGGGGCTTCTCCATCACATAGTTTGTCAGCAGAACGCCGCCGCGCTCCACCTGCTGCTCCCGCAGCACCTGCCAGCCCCGGCGCAGAAAGAAGGGCTTGGCCGTAATGGAGGCCTGGGTGGTATAGGCCTTTGCGGGGACCGCCGCCTCCAAGGCCTGGCACAGGGCGGAGGCCACGCCGCGCCCCTGCCAGTCCTTATGCACATACAGCCTGTCCAGGTACCCGCTGCCGTCCATGTCGCCAAAGCCGACGATCTGGCCGTTCTCCTCTGCCACTAAGGTCGTGTGGGCCAGGAAGGATCGGTTCCAGGCCGCCAGGTCCACCTGGCCGGCGGCCCACACCGCCAGCTGCTCCGGGGTATAGTCCCGGGCGTTGACTGTGTGCACCGTGTCGTAAAACAGCCGGGCCATGGCCGCGCAGTCCTCGGTCTGGTAGGGACGTATCAGCATCTCTCCCCCTCCTCCACGGTTTTTTCCAGGAGCTCGGCCAGCTCCCGCCAGTCCCCCACCCGCAGATGGGGGAAATCCGGCCCAGGTCCCCTGCCCCCAAACCACACCGGGAACAGCCCCGCGCCGTGAGCGCCAGCTATGTCCGCCTGCAGGTCGTCGCCGCAGTACCATACCTGACTGGCGGGCAGGCCCGCCTTTTTCAGGGCGGCTTGAAAGAGCAGGGGGTCTGGCTTGCGGATGCCGTACTCGCTGGACGCGATAACAAACTCGAAGCGGTTTTCAGGCAGAATCTGTTTCAGCCGGTGGGCCAGCCCATTCCCGGACCAGCCGATGTTGCTGACGACCCCGGTGCGGATTCTCTGCCGGTGCAGGAAGTCCAGCAGCTCCCCGGCGTAAGGAACAGGCTGCGCGGCGCTGGCGTTCTCCATAAGCAGACGCTCCGCTGTTTCCAGGTCCAGGGCCTCCTCCAGCCCCAACACCCCCAGCACGGTTCGCAGCTGCTGCCACTCGTGGAGCTCAGCTCCATGCCGGCGGCACACCGCCTGGTATTCCCATAGCCGGGACGCCAGCTCATGGGCCCGGGCCGGGGACGCGCCGGCGGGAGGGTCCTTCACTGCCCGAAAAACCCCCTGCCAGCCCCGGAGAAAGTCATTCTCCGTCTCCCGGGCCAGGGTGCCGCCAAAGTCAAACAAAATCATTCTGGGCCTTGCAAGGCCTGTCCTGTCAGAAAAACGCAAAATATTTCAACCCCCAGATGAACAGAAACATGGTGCCAATGGACAGCACCGAGCTGAACACCACCTGCTGCCCTGCCAGCTGGTCGTCGCCCCCCATCTGCTGGGCCATGGTAAAGGAGGACACGGCAATGGGCGACCCGAACAGGGTGAGCAGCACCGCCAGGTCCGCCCCCCGGAAGCCCATGAGAATGGCCGCCCCCAAAAAGGCCGCCGGGAAGACCAGCAGCTTGACGCACAGGGTAATCAGCAGGGGCCGGGCGCAGCGGCCGGTCTCCCCAAAGCTGAGGGAGGCTCCCAGCACCACAAAGGCCAAGGGCGTGGCGATTCCCCCCAGGGTGGAGGCTGTGCTGTAGATGACGCCGGGCAAAACAATGTGGAAATAGTTGCAGGCAATGCCTGCCGCCGAGGCCAGAATCAGCGGGTTGGTGACAATGCCGATGAGCACCTTCCACAGGTTGGGACGCTGGCCGTTGAACATCTCCAAGGCCAGCACCGCCAGCACATTGAACAGGGGAATGACCACCGCAATGAGCACCGAGGCCCGGCTGCTGGCCGTTGCGCCAAACAGGGCCGCGCTGATGGGGATGCCGTACAGCACAAAGTTGCTGCGGAACATGCCCTGCAGCATCACCCCCCGCCGGGCGTTCTCCTGCTCGGTGAGCAGCACCAGCACCAGGGCCACCAGAAATTCAATCAGCACCCCGGCCAGGGCGAAGAACATCAAACTGCTGCGCAGGTCCGCCGCCAGGTCGGAGTCGTAGATATTGCAGAACACCAGCAGGGGCAGAAAAATTTTGAAAATGACCTTGTTCACCTGCCGGGCGGCAATCTCCCCCATGAGGCCTGTCAGCCGGGTGACATAGCCCACCGCCAGCATAAGAAACAGAGGCAGCACCGTATTCAGGGCAATAAAAAGGCTGTCCATATCCGCTCTCCCTTTTCACTTTTCCTTGCCGTTACACTTGACTGTGGTATCAGTATACCACACTTTTGCTCTGCTGGCAAGCGGTCAAGGGTTGGAATGGACCGGCGGATTCTGCAAAATGCCCCTGTTTTCCTTGCGGTCCTCCCCTCCCTGTGTTATACTGTAGAAAACGAGAAAAGGAGAACATACTTATGATATCCATCCCCTCAGAGACCGAGGCCATTCTGCGCGAGCGTTTTGGCAAGGACAATGTGATTGCTCTGGCCACCACGGAGGGAACTGTCCCTCAGGTCCGCTATGTGAACGCCTACTATGAGGACGGCGCGTTCTATGTGATTACCCACGCGCTCTCCAACAAAATGAGGCAGCTGGCCGGCAATCCCGCCGCGGCCATTGCCGGCGACTGGTTCACCGGCCACGGCACAGGGCGTAGTCTGGGAGCCCTGGGCAAAGAGGAAAACCGCGCCCTGGCGGAGACCCTGAAACAGGTCTTTGCCTCATGGCTGGGCAACGGCCACACGGATTTGGCGGACGAGAACACCATCATTCTACAGGTTCAGCTGACGGACGGCTGCCTGTTCTCTCACGGCACAAAATACCAATTCTAAGGAACTTGTACCAATAGGAGTTTGCACCTGCCTTTTCGGCAAATTACACGGTTGACTGTGTTGCAAACCCTTGCCAATCGCCAGATTGCCTGCGGGTTTGCGCCTTGTCAACCATGTAATTTCCTCGAAAATCCAGGCACAAATCCTATTGGTACAAGTTCTGAGACAGAGAAAGGAACCGGTTTTTGGACCAGCAGGAGATCCGCAGCATTCTGGAACAGGTCAGCAGCGGCGCGTGCACGGTGGACGAGGCTGTGCTCGCCCTGAAGATGGAGCCCTTTAAGGACCTGGGCTTTGCCAAAATTGACCGCCACCGGGGCCTGCGCCAGGGGGCCGCTGAGGTCATTTATGGCGCGGGCAAAACCCCGGAGCAGATTCGGGACATTGCCGCCTCCATGCGGGGGGACGGCCAGGGGGTTGTGCTCATTACCCGCATGAGCCCGGAGGCCGCCCGGTTGGTTGAGCAGACCCTGCCCCTCACCTACAACGCCATGGGCCGGGTGGGCATTGTGGGGGACATGCCCCAGCCCCGGGGCCAGGGCAAAATTGTGGTAGCCACCGGCGGCACCAGCGACATGCCTGTGGCTGAGGAGGCGGCTCTCACCGCCCAGGCGCTGGGCAATCAGGTGGTCCGGCTGTATGACGTAGGCGTGGCCGGGCTGCACCGCACCCTGGCCCACCTGGAGGATATTATGAGCGCACGGGTCATGATTGCCATTGCGGGCATGGAGGGAGCGCTGGCCAGCGTAATCGGGGGCCTGGCCGACTGCCCGGTGATTGCAGTGCCCACCAGCGTGGGATATGGGGCCTCCTTTGGGGGGCTCTCGGCGCTGCTGTCCATGCTGAACTCCTGCGCCAGCGGGGTCAGCGTGGTGAATATTGACAACGGCTTTGGCGCGGGCTATCTGGCCAGCATGATCAACCAGCTGTAGCCTCTGTTTATCGTTAACGCAGTTCAAAAGAGGCGATACCTCTTTTGAACCTGACGGCACGGGCATACCCGCGCCGCCCTGCCTGAAAGCCGGTAAATACCGATTTTCAAGTGCGTTTACTATAGAAACCAGCGAAATGCCTGGGGATGTTCCCATAGGCGTTCGCACGGCCATTCTGGCGGAATGTTTGCCATCCTCTGCGCCAAAAATTCTTGAGGCAGGCAAGGCGCATCAAAGCTGCAAGCAGCTCTGCGAAGCCTTGACTGGAAGCTGTCAAAGGTCCGCATACGCAGCTTACGGGAACACGCCCCAGACGGTGGGACGATAACAGGGGGTTCAGGGGGAGAAACCGGGATTTTTGATGCCGAAACCGCCGTTTCTGGTCAAAAACAGGCCCTATTTCGGAGTTTTCAATCAGCTGTTAGACCAAGTCCGCAAAAGGAAAGAGAGCTTCCCGCTGGAAGCTCTCCTTTTTGCAGTCAACAGGCCAAGTGTCCACAGGCCAAGTGTCCTGCCGCGCATTTTATTTGATTCACGTCCAGGGGCCTAGTAGAAGCCAGGCCAGCGTGTCTCCCGTCTCTCCCAGGGTTCCGGTACTTCCACAGCGTAGGCGGACCATATTGGGACCTACCTAAAAATCTGCGAAAGGGACAGGCCCGCCTCAGGCCCCTTCTACCAGAGCCTTGGTGTCACGGGCAATCACCAGCTCCTCGTTGGTGGGAATGACGAAGACCTCAATTTTGGAGTCGGGGGCGGAGATTTTGCCCTCCTTGCCCAGCACCATCTCCTTGTTCAGGTTCTCGTCCAGCTTCACGCCCAGGAACTCCAGATACTTGCCGATCTCCCAGCGGTGGTGCCACTGGTTCTCGCCCACACCGGCCGTGAAGACCATAGCGTCGCAGCCGCCCAGGGCCACCATGTAGCCGCCGATGAACTTGCTGATCTGGTACTCCAGAATGTCATGGGCCAGCTTGGCCCGGGGGTTGCCCGCCTCCCGGGCAGCGGTCACGTCCCGGTCGTCGCTGGACACGCCGGAGATGCCCAGCAGGCCGGACTTCTTATTCATAATCTGGTCCATTTCGGCGGGGCTCAGGCCCTCCTTCTCCATAATAAATGTGACAACCGAGGGGTCCAGGGTACCGGTGCGACCGCCCATCATAAAGCCGTCCAGGGGGGTGAGGCCCATGCTGGTGTCAATGCACTTGCCCCCGTCCACCGCAGTGATGGAGGAGCCGTTGCCCAGGTGGCAGGTGATCATCTTCATGTCCTTGATATCCTTCCCCATCAGCTGGGCGCAGCGGGCGCTCACATACCGGTGGGAGGTGCCGTGGAAGCCATAGCGGCGCACCGCGTACTTCTCATAATACTCGTAGGGCACGTTGAACATAAAGGCCTTCTGGGGCATGGTGGAGTGAAAGGCCGTGTCGAACACCACCACCTCGGGCACCTGCTCGCCGAACACGCTGCGGCAGGCCCGGATGCCCTGGACATGGGCCTTGTTGTGCAGGGGGGCCAGGGGAATCAGGCTCTCGATGCCCTCAATCACCTTCTCGTCCACCAGCACGCTTTCGCTGAACAGAGCGCCGCCCTGGACGATGCGGTGGCCAATGGCCGCTACCTCGTCCAGGCTGTGGACGACCCCCTTCTCCGGGTCCAGCAGCGCGTCCTTCACCTGGGTGAAGGCGGCGGTGTGGTCGGCCATGTCCACGTTCTTGTGGAGCTCCCGGCCGTCGGCGGTCTTGTGGGTGAAGATGCCCTCCGCCATGCCGATGCGCTCGCAGTTGCCCTTGCAGAGCATCTTCTCCCCGTCCATATCAATGAGCTGATACTTCAGAGAAGAGCTGCCAGCGTTGATTACCAGAATTTTCATGTTAGGTCTTTCCTTTCCTCAAAAAAATTTGTATAATAATATTTAGTTGGCAAATAAAAAACAAAAACTACCGTTGTAAGCGGTAATACCGGAATCCGTCCTCTTCTTTGAGATACTGAAAGCCCACCTTTTCCAGCACATGCTGGCTGCGGGTATTCTTAACAATGGTATCCGCGTTGACTGCCCTCAGCCCCAGCATGTCAAAGGCGTACCGCACCGCCAGCTGCTCCGCGCGGGTGCCGTAGCCCCGGCCCTTCACTGCATCGTTCTGCATATGTATGCTCAGGGTGCACTGGCCTTTCTCCCGGTCGATTTGTTTGAGTTGGATCTCCCCAATGGGCGCGCCGTCCTTCATCACCGCCAGCATCACCCGGGAGCCGTTCTGCTTGGCGTCAAAATACCGGTTGACCGCCGCCTCGTCATATTGATAGGCCCCAAAGCGCCCCATGTCCGCGTAAATATCCGGGTCATTCTCCCACCCCTGAAACAGCCGGTGGCAGAGCTCCCGGGTCATAACGCGCAGCGAAATTTCCTCCATTGCGGCTCTCCACTTCCCGGCCAGGGCTAGTATTTCGTCAATCAGGGCCTGCTTGCTTTGGGTGTAGGCCCGGCGGTCCTCCCCGTACTGCCCCCAGAGCTTTTCTTTCAGTTGAGAGTAGCGCTGGGCCATGTCAGGATGGCAGTTGAGATAATCCCGGAAATTGATGTAGTTGTTCCAGTCCTTCTGCCCCCAAATCACCGTATGGATATGGTGGGTGCGGCTGTCCTCCGGCCCGGCCAGCACATACAAAAGCTGCCCGGGCACGTCCTCACCCCGGAACAGAAAGCCCCGGGCAGCCAGCTCCCGGTCGTGCCCGCGCATGTCCTCCAAATCCTCCACGCCCACCGCGATGTCTACAATGGGCTTGGCCAAAATGCCCTGGATGGACGTGCTGCCAATATGCTGAATGTCCCGGGCGTCAGGCCCAAGAATCTCCCCCAAGGCGGCAATAACCTCCCGGGCGGACTGGTCCCAGGCCGGGTCGTGGGGCTCCAGACGCACAGTGCCCCGCTTTAGTCCAATGGACATACCATTCCCCCTTTTTTCTTCTCCCATATTATACTATATCGTGTATGCAAATTCAAGGAGTTTTCTAGAAATGAGCGCAAAAATCCCTGTTTCCGCTATCATCTGCGAGTTCGACCCCCTGCACCTGGGCCACCGCCTGCTGCTGGACGCCGCCCGGGCCTCCGGCTCCCTTGTCTGCTGTGTGATGAGCGGCAGCTTCACCCAGCGGGCCGCTCCCGCCATGCTGGACAAGTGGACCCGAGCCCGGCTGGCCCTGGAAAACGGCGCGGACCTGGTGGCGGAGCTGCCTCTCTCCTGGGCCTGCGCCGGGGCCGAGCGCTTTGCCGCCGGCGGGGTGGCTCTGGCGGCGGCTTTGGGGGCTGAGGAGCTATGGTTTGGCAGCGAGACCCCTGACGCTCAGCGTTTGGACCGGCTGGCGGAGGCGCTGCTGTCTCCGGCGTTCACCCAGGCTCTGCACAGTCAGCCCGACGCCGGGCAGAGCTTTGCGGTGCGCCGCCAGCAGGCAGCAGCCAGTCTTTTGGGGGAGGAGGCGGACATTCTCGCTCAGCCCAACGCCAATCTGGCCGTGGAATACTGCAAGGCCATCCGGCGGCAGGGAGCCTCTCTGCGTCCCCGGCCCATCCAGCGGCAGGGAGCCGGGCATGGACAGAGGGACGAGCCCCTCCCCCCAGGCCAGCCGGGCTATCTCTCCGCCAGCCGCCTGCGCCAGCTGGTCCGCCAGGGCGCGCCTTTGGACGGCCTGGTCCCTCCCTCCGCCGCCCGGGCTGTGGAGGAGGCCAGGGCCCTGGGCCGCTGTCCCGCCCACATGGCTCATCTGGAGCGGGCTGTCCTCTGCCGGCTCCGGACCATGTCGCCCGAGGATTTTGCCGCTCTGCCGGACATGGGGGAAGGCCTGGAGCACCGCCTGTACCGGGCCGCACGCCAGGCCCTCTCGCTAAAGGAGCTGTACGGCATGGTGAAAAGCCGCCGGGTGTCTCACGCCCGGGTGAGGCGGCTGGTGCTGGGGGCCTTTCTGGGCCTGCGGGCCCCTTTGCCGGAGCTGCCGCCCTATCTGCGGCTGCTGGGGCTGGGGCCCCGGGGCGGGCAGGTTCTCCGGCAGCTGCCCCGAACCCTCCCCATTGTGGCCCGGCCCAAGGATGTTTCCCTCCTCGGGCCTCAGGCTCAGGCTGTCTTTCAGGCCGAGGCCGGGGCCACCGACCTTTACGCTTTGGCCTGCCCTATCCCCCAGCCCGCCGGGTGGGACTTTACCCAGAAGCTGGTGAAGCTTGCCCCAGGAGAAAGGCGGGACGAATTTTCTTGGGAGGAGATGGTATGAATTTATGGAAAAAGCTCTTCTCTGGCCGTTCCGGCAAGGAAGTCCCCTGCTCCCCGGCGAACAGGACCAGCTCAGGAACCGGGAGGTCAAGGAGCCGGCGCTCAACACGGCCCTCGCCCTGTCGACCCCTGGCGAGCACTGCCGGGAGCTGGCCTTTACCCAGGCCGAGTTCGGCTATCTTTCTAGGGCGTGTTCCCAAAAGACGTGTACGAACGCTTATGGGAACACGCCCTAGCCGGGATGAGGGCAGGGACCTGCGGGGGCTGTTCCGGATTACCACGGACCGGGGCGCTTTCTGCTTTGCCGCCCAGGACGGCAAGGTGATGCTTTTGCAGTTTAACGAGGAGATGTTCCGTGCCGTCGTCCGGCAGATGCTTCAACTACGCAGCCCGACCCAGGAGACAATCGGCTGACAGAGTGATTTCCCGCCCCTCCCGGCGCATATACATGGAAAAGCTTTCTATGGGTATGCCCGGGAGATGATTATTTGAAAAAGCAGAGCTTCCTCTATGGCGCAGTGATTCTGACCGCCGGCATGGCGGTGGTCAAGGTCATTGGCGCGGTGTTCAAAATTCCCCTGCAGCACATTATCGGTGAATACGGCATGGGGCTGTTCAATGCCGCCTATAATTTCTACGGCCCGATTTTCAGCCTGGCCACAGCGGGATTCCCGGTGGCGGTCTCCCGGCTGGTCAGCGAAAACGCCTCTTTGGGCCGCTGGAACCATGTGCGGGCAGTGAAAGCCGTGGCCGCTCCCATTTTTTTGCTTTTCGGGCTCACCGGCACCATTGCCATGACCCTGCTGGCCCCCAGCTACTGCCGGCATGTGGCGGGCAGCGAGTGGGCCCTCTACCCCATGCTGGCCCTGACCCCCGCCATTCTCTCCGCCTGCTGGGGGGCTGTGTACCGGGGGTACTATGAAGGGCTGCGGAACATGGGGCCCACCGCTGTGTCGGAAATTGTGGAGGCCGCCGTTAAGCTGTGCCTGGGCCTGGGGCTGGCCTGCTTTGCCGTAAAGCGCGGGGCCGAGGAGTTTGCCCGGCAGGGCACGGTGTTCGGGGTGGCGGCGGGCAGCCCGGACCAGGCGGGGTTTCTCACCCTGGCCTTTGCCGCCGCCGGGGCTGTGCTGGGGGTAACGGCCGGGTCCTTTGCCGCCGGGTGCTACCTGTGGCTTCGCTGGCAGAGCAAGGGGGACGGCCTGCCCCTGCGGGTGCGGCGGCAGGCTCCTCCGGCGGAGAACTGGAGCAAAACCGCCAAGGCCCTGCTGAAGATCACCGGGCCGGTGGCCGCGGGCTCCATTGCCATAAACGCCGCCGGGCTGATTGACGCCACCTTTCTCCAAAGCCGGGTAGCGGCCTGCATGTCCGCCGCCCCCCAGGTGCTGCTGTCCGCCTATCAGGGGATGATTCCCGCCCTGTACCTGGAACACCCGGAGACCCTGCCCACCTTTCTCTATGGCTGCTATACCCTGGCCATGACCCTCTATCTGCTGGTGCCCGCCCTCACCCAGGCCATTGGCATGAGCGCCCTGCCCGCCGTTACTGAGGCCTGGGCCCGAGGGGGCCGGCCCCAGCTGCGGGAGCGGATGGAGTCGGTGCTGCGGGTGACCGGGCTGGTGTGCCTGCCGGCCGGGCTGGGGCTCACTGCCCTGGCGGAGCCCATTGCCGGGCTGCTGTATGGCCAGGGTGGCTCGGCCCCCATTGTGGCAGGGGTACTGCGCACCCTGGGCCCGGCGGCGGTGTTCGCGGCAGTAAGCACGCCTCTCTCCAGTATGCTGCAGGCAGTGGGCCGGGCCGGACTGCCGGTTAAGCTGCTCGCTGTGGCAATGACCCTGAAGCTGGGCGTCAACTGGTTTCTCTGCGGCGTGCCCCAGGTGAACATTCAGGGGGCCGGGGTGGGCACGCTGGTGTGCTACAGCTTTTTGGCGGCAAGCCAGCTCATCGCCCTGGGCCGGGTGACCGGGGTGCGGCTAAGGCCGGGGCGGCTGTTTGGGAAGCCCCTGGGCTGCGCGCTTCTGTGCGCCTGCGCCGCCTGGGCCGCTCACAGGGGCCTGACCCAGCTGGGGCTGGGCAGCGGGGCCTCCGCCGGGGCGGCCATCGGGGCGGGGGGACTGGTGTATGCAGCCAGTCTGCTGGCCAGCCGGGCCCTGGCAAAAAAAGACCTGCTCATGCTGCCCGGGGGCGAAAAAATTGCGAAAACCCTTGAAAAACGGGGCTGGATGTGATATGATTGCTACTGTTGCTATTAAAATGTACGCCGCAAAGCCGGGGCAGAACGCGCCGGAGTGGGTACGAATTTTTTGGGAGGTAGCCAGATTATGAATAAAACCGAACTGATCGCGGAAGTGGCCGAAAAGGCAAACCTGAGCAAGAAGGACGCCGAGGCAGCGGTGAAGGCTTTCATTGACAGTCTGACCGGCGCGCTGGTGGAGGGCGATAAGGTCCAGCTGGTGGGCTTTGGCACCTTTGAGGTGCGGGAGCGGGCCGCCCGCTTTGGCCGCGACCCCCGCACAGGGGAGAGCATGGAGATCGCCGCCTCCAAGGCCCCGGCGTTCAAGGCCGGCCAGGCCCTGAAGGACGCGGTGAACGGCAGAAAATAAGAGCCTGTACCCATGGGAGCCGCGCCTGGATTTGCCGGAAAAACAGACGCAGCTCCCTTGCCGGGACAAGCTCCTGGGCCGGGACGGACCGCAGAAATGCGGTCCGTTTTTGTTTGGGAATGTCTGCCGGCGCGGCTCAAAGGCAAGCCCCGTCCTCAGGACTTTTTTCTTTGGAATACGCACTCCTGCCGCACCCATGCGCGGGGCGGGCTTCTGAGAGGCGCGTCTGTATTCGCAGCCGCCGGGGCTGTCGCGGTATGAGAGAGAAAGAAAGCCCGTTGGTTTCTCTGCCGGTCTGTTCTATGTGGACTTGGCGGGCTTTTTCTTGCGCTGACACGGTCCCCCAAAAATGTCGAAAACGAGACGGCGGGAGGGTCGGGGGCCCAGTCCCCCCAGCCGCCGGGGACAGCAAAGGCGGCTCCGGCTTGTCTCCCGCTTTCATCCCGGGCCCGCCTGTCTTCCGGCAAGGCCGTCCCTGCCTGGGCGAAAAACGCCAGGCATTCACACCCGCTTTTCAGAAAGGAGCCTCCTATGCCCCTGCCCAAGTCTTTTCTCGCCCGAATGCAGGCCCTGCTGGGCCCCGAGTACCCCGCCTTTTTGGAGGCCTGTTCCCAGCCCCCCTTTCGTGGGGTGCGGGTCAACCCGCTGAAGTGCTCTGCCGGGCTCCTCCGCCAGAGCCTTCCCTTTGCCATAGAGCCCGCCCCCTTTGCCCCCACCTCCTTTTACGCCCAGTGGGACAAGGGCTTTGGCAGTCTGCCCGCCCACCATGCCGGTATGTTCTACGCTCAGGAGCCCTCCGCCGCCTCCGCCGTTACGGCCCTGGACCCTCAGCCCGGCCACCGGGTGCTGGACCTGTGCGCCGCGCCTGGGGGCAAGTCCACCCAGATTGCCGGGCTGCTGCAAGGCCGGGGCCTGCTGTGGGCCAACGAGGTGGTCCGCAGCCGGGCCGGGGCTCTGCTCTCCAACCTGGAACGGCTGGGGGTTGCCAACAGCGTGGCCTCCTCCTGTCACCCTCAGACCCTGTGCCAGGGTCTGGCCGGGTATTTTGACCGGGTGCTGGTGGACGCCCCCTGCTCCGGCGAGGGCATGTTCCGGCGGGACCCCCGGGCAGTAGAGGAGTGGTCGCCAGAGCACGCGGCCTCCTGCGCCATACGCCAGCGGGCTATTCTGGACTCTGCCGCCCTGGCTGTAAAGGCAGGAGGGGCGCTGGTCTCCTCCACCTGCACCTTTTCGCCGGAGGAGAACGAGGAGACCGCTGCCTGGTTTCTGAAAAACCACCCGGACTTTACAGCCGAGGCGCTCCCTGTCCCCCTGGGCCGTCCTGCCCATGACGGCGGGCCCTGGCGGCGAATCTACCCCATGGACGGGGGCGAAGGGCATTTTGTCGCCCGGTTCCGGCGGGGAGACGGCGGGCCCTGCCGGGCGGGGACATTTGGCGGAGAGCTGCGGGGAAGCCTGGCGGAGGCGGGCCGGGAGCTCTACCGCAGCCTGTTTTCGGGGGACTGCCCGGAGCGGCTGGCCCAGGTGAAGGACAGCCTGCTCCTCCTCCCGGAGGGCCTGCCGGACCTGCGGGGTCTGGGCGTGCTGCGGGCCGGGGCGGAGCTGTGTCAGGTGCGCAAGGGCCGGCTGGAGCCCTCTCATGGGGTGTTTATGTGCCAGCAGGGCCAGGCCTGCCGGGAGCCCTTGGAGCTCTCGCCGGAAAGCCCGGAGCTGGAGGCCTTTCTGCGGGGAGAAGAGCTGGAGTGCGGCGGAAAGGGCTACCGGGCGGTGTGCGTCAACGGTGTGACAACCGGCTTTGGCAAGGCAAGCGGCGGGCGGCTGAAGAACCGCTACCCCAAGGGGCTGCGCAACAAGTAAGGACGGCGGGCAGGATGTACGACCGGGGACAGACCTGACGGTTTGCATAAAAGTCTTTGAAACTCAGGCTGGGGCGGTTTTTGCGGCAAGATTCTTTTCAACCGCCGGTTATGTACAGTGGGTCTGCCGCAGTTCCTGTTAAGAGCTGTCCTTTTCGCAGATTGTAATGCAGGGACCGATATGAGCCGTCTGCTCTGTAGAAGCACCGGCACCCTGGGAAAGACGAGTGGACACACTGGCCCGGCCCCTATTAGGCCCATGAATCAAATAGAAAGCGCGGCAGGACACGCCGCGCTTTCTATTTCTGGTTGGCAAATTGGGCTGGCTGTGGCGGCTGTCTTTCGTCTGTACCGCGACTGTAGGTTGACCAGGGACCGCTCAATTTCATAAAAAAGCCAGCCTGACCGCTTCATCCATTTGTGGCGGTCAGGCTGGCTTTTCTTTGTTTGTCAGCAGACTGCTTACTCCTGCTCCCTCCCCTGCTTCCAGGCGGCGATTTCCTCCAAAAACGCTTTGCCATACCGCTGGGACTTTCGCTCGCCGATTCCCTGCACGTCCCGCAGCTGGTCCATGTTCTCCGGCTGACTGCGCGCCAACGCTGCCAGCACCGCGTTGCTGAACACAATGTACCCCGGCACCTCCGCCTCTGCCGCCAGCCGGTTGCGCAGGGCCCGCAGCGCCTCGTAAAGCTCTCCCTGCTCTCCCTCCAAGGGCGCGTTCCCCCCAGAGGACTGCATTTTCTCCGCCCGGCCCGGCTTGCGGCGGGCATAGCGCACCGGCTCCCCCTGGAACAGCACGCCCCGGGCACGGCTTCCCAGCCGCACCACCGGGAACTCCTCCCCGTCCAGCCGCAGATACTCCTTTTCAATGAGAAAGTCTATATAGTCCCGCAGCTGGTCCCGGCTGACGTCCCCCATAATGCCGTAGGTAGAGAGGCTGTCCAGCCCCAGCTCCCGCACCCGCTGGTCCTTGCTGCCCCGCAGCATCCGCAGAATCAGGCTCTCGCCCAGCCCCTTGCGGTATTTTTTCTCTACCCGGGCCACGCCTGAGAGGATCTTCTGGGCCTCCACTGTCAGGTCCCGGGTTTCCAGCTCTGAGACACAGTTGCCGCAGCCGCCGCAGGAGGCTGGCGCCTCCTCGCCAAAATAGGACAGCAGAAAGGCCCGCAGGCAGCCGGTGGCGCAGCAGTAGGAGGTCATGCGCTCCAACCGCTGCAGGTCCTGGCGGCGCACCTGCTCCCGCTCCTCCTCAGAGAGAGCCTCGTTGTCTGAGGCATTGTCGATGAGGAACCGGGCTGTGCGCACGTCCCCCGGCGCAAACAGCAGCACGCAGTGGGCGGGCTCCCCGTCCCGGCCTGCCCGGCCCGCCTCCTGATAATAGCTCTCCATGTTTTTGGGCATGTTATAGTGCACCACAAAGCTCACGTTAGACTTGTCGATCCCCATGCCAAAGGCGTTGGTGGCCACCATCACCCTGGCCCTGTCGAACACAAAATCCTCCTGATTCCGCCTGCGCTCCTGGTCGCTGAGGCCCGCGTGGTAGCGGGTTGCGGCCACCCCCTGCTGGTTCAGCCCCTGACACACCGACTCCACCAGCTTGCGGGTGGCGCAGTACACAATGCCGCTCTGCACCTGCCGGGCAGAGAGGAATTCCCGCAGATAGCGGTCCTTGCTTTTGGGGCGCACCACCTCAAAAAACAGGTTGGGCCGGTCAAAGCCTGTGGTCACCCGCAAAGGAGCGCGCAGCTCCAGCAGCTTCTCCATGTCCTCCTTCACCTGGGCGGTGGCCGTGGCGGTAAAGGCCCCTACGGCGGGCCGGCGGGGCAGCTGCTCTACAAATTGGCTGATTTGCAGGTAGCTGGGCCGAAAGTCCTGCCCCCACTGGGAGACGCAGTGGGCCTCGTCCACGGCCAGCAGAGAGATCTCCGCCTGCCGGGCCAGCTGAAGAATCTCCGGCAGCAGCAGACGTTCGGGGGCAATATAAAGCAGCTTGTACACGCCCCCGGCCGCCCGGCGCAGGGCCTCGGCGCACTGGCCGGGGGTGAGGGAGGAATTGATGTACCCGGCGGGCGCCCCGGCCTGGACCAAAGCCGCGACCTGGTCCTTCATCAAAGAGATGAGGGGGGACACCACCAAGGCCATGCCGGGGAGCATCAAGGCGGGCAGCTGGTAGCAGATGGACTTGCCCGCCCCGGTGGGCATGACCCCCAGCACATCCCGGCCAGCCAGAAGGGCGTCTACCAGCTCCTCCTGACCGGTGCGGAAGCCCGTGTGCCCGAAAAACCCCTTCAACATTTCCAGCTTGTCCATGTCCGCTCCTCCTCAGCCCTGCCTGAAGCCTGCGCCTCAGGCATTGGGCAGAGCATATTATTCTATAAATCTGCTTGGAAAAGCCCGGTGCTGTGACTTGGCATCGCCAAGTCATGCGCAGCAACAGAGAAACGCTTGACGCTTCGGGGCTTCTCCTTGTGCTCGCCAGAACACAGTAGCCAGAGCACATTATACCATGTCCCGGGAAATTTTTCCACAGCTTTTTTCCTGGCCTGCCCAACAGGAGGCCAAGAGCAGGGGGGGCCGTTAAGCCGCCGGCTGTTCCCTGTCAGGCGCACGGCTGTGGGGACAGGGAGGGGCCGGGGCTCGGGGGTTTCAGAAATGCCTTTCAGGCATGAAGTCATATATAGAGCAAGTATTGGACATATCTCTCCTCTCATGCCAGAATAACAGCAGAAACCCTTGGGAGGGACCGGAATGTTCACAAACAAAGACCTGAAAAACCTGATTGCACCCCTGTTTTTGGAGCAGCTGCTGGTGATGCTGGTGGGCATTGCCGACACCTTTATCGCCAGCTACGCGGGGGAGGCGGCGGTGTCCGGGGTGTCGCTGGTGAACTCTTTCAGCACCATCTTCATCTACCTGTTTACGGCCCTGGCCTCTGGCGGGGCGGTGGTCATCAGCCAGTACATTGGCCGGGGGGCCAAGGAGGACGGGGGCGAAGCCGCCAGCCAGCTGCTCACCGCGTCCGCCCTGTTTGCGGTCCTTGTCTCGGCTGTGATTCTGGCCCTGCGCCGGCCCATGCTCTCCCTGCTGTTCGGCCAGGTAGAGCCCGCTGTTATGGACGCCTGCCTGGTCTATTTGCAGATTTCCCTTTTCTCCTACCCGGCCCTGGCCGTTTACAACGCAGGCGCGGCCCTGTACCGCAGCATGGGCAAAACCAGCGTGACCATGTACGTCTCCATTGCCGCCAACGCCATCAATGTCGCGGGCAACCTGGCCGGCGTGTTTTTACTGAACGCAGGCGTTGCCGGGGTGGCCTGGCCCACGCTGATTGCCCGGGTGTTCTCGGCAGTGGTGATCACCGTGCTGTGCTTTGGCAGGAAAATGGAGGTGCGCTACACCTGGCGGCAGATTTGCAAGTGGAACGGCACATTGATGCGGCGCATTTTGCGCATTGCCCTGCCCAATGGGATAGAAAACGGCGTTTTTCAGCTGGTGAAGGTTGCGCTCAGCAGCGTGGTGGCCCTGTTTGGCACATACCAGATTGCCGCCAATGGCATTGCCCAAAGCATCTGGAGCTTGGCGGCTCTGGCAGGGGTGGCCATGGGGCCGGTGTTTATCACTGTCATCGGCCAGTGCATGGGTGCGGGGGACACGGCTCAGGCCGCGCTCTATTTCAGGAAATTGCTGCACATCACCCTGGCGGTTTCTCTGGTGTGGAACGGCTTTGTCTTTGCCCTCACGCCGGTGATGATGAATTTCTACCAGATTTCCCACGAAGCCAAGCAGCTTGTGGTGGTTCTGGTTCTCATCCACAATGTGTTCAACACAGTGTCCTTCCCCATGTCCGGGCCGCTTTCCAACGGCCTGCGGGCGGCGGGAGATATCAAGTTTACCATGGTCGTGTCCATCGCCTCCACCATGGGCGGACGGCTGGCGTTCTCCATTCTGTTCGCCGTAGTTCTGAACTGGGGCGTTGTTGGCATTGCGGCGGCCATGTGCCTGGACTGGGTCGTCCGGGCAGTGATATTCACGCTGCGGCTGCGGTCCGGGAAATGGAAGACCTTCCAGGTAATTTGAGCCGCGCTGCCTAATATGCTCTCGCAAAAAGCCCTGCAAACAGAAAGAGCCGCCGCATACAGCCGGCAGCTCCTGGCGTTTGCAGGGCCTTTTCTGTAGAAATGAAATCACACGTTGAAACGGAACAGCACAATGTCTCCGTCCTGCATCACATACTCCTTGCCCTCTGACCGCACCAGACCCTTCTCCTTGGCAGCGGTCATGGTGCCGCAGGCCACCAGGTCGTCGAAGCTGATGACCTCGGCCCGGATAAAGCCCCGCTCAAAATCCGTGTGGATTTTGCCCGCCGCCTGGGGGGCCCGGGTGCCCTTTTCAATGGTCCAGGCCCGGACCTCATCCTTGCCGGCAGTCAGATAGGACATGAGCCCCAGCAGGGAGTAGCAGGCGGTGATCAGCCGGTCCAGGCCCGACTCGCTGAGGCCCAGGTCGCTGAGGAACAGCTCCTTCTCCTCAGGCTCCATGCCGACAATCTGGGCCTCGGTCTCGGCGCAGATGGGCAGCACGGCGGCGCGCTCTTGCTTTGCGGCGGCCTCTACTGCCTGATAGCAGGGGTTTTTCTCCACCCCCTGCTGAAAATCCTCCTCGCTGAGGTTGGCGGCGAAAATAATGGGCTTGTTGGTCAGCAGGGACACAGAGGCCAGCAGCTGGGCCTCCTCCTCGCTGCACTCCACACTGCGGGCAGAGCGGCCGGCCTCCAGGGCCTCCCGCACCTGAAGGAAGAAGTCCAGCTCTCTCTGAAATTTCTTGTCCGCCTTCAGCAGCTTTCTGGTCTTGTCAATGCGCCGGTCCAAGACCTCCAGGTCTGAGAGAATCAGCTCCAGGTCAATGGTCTCAATGTCCCGGGCAGGGTCAATGCTGCCCTCTACATGTATGATGTCCCCGTCCTCAAAGCAGCGCACCACATGGACGATGGCGTCCACCTCCCGGATATTGGAGAGGAATTTGTTGCCCAGGCCCTCCCCCTTGGAGGCCCCCCGCACCAGCCCGGCAATGTCCACAAACTCAATGGTGGCAGGGGTAAACTTGTTGGGCTCGTACATGTCCCGCAGCTTTTCCAAACGCTTGTCCGGCACCATGACCATGCCCACATTGGGCTCGATGGTGCAGAAGGGGTAGTTGGCCGACTGCGCCCCGGCGTTGGTGATGGCGTTGAACAGGGTGCTTTTGCCCACGTTGGGCAGGCCGATGATTCCTAGCTTCATATATTTTCACTTCTCCTTATCATTTCAGGGCTTCTGCTTGTGCTCGCCAGAACACAGTAGTCAAAGCACATTATACCACAGAGGGGGCGGTCTTTTCAATATCCACCAGGAATTTTGTGCGGGGGCCGGGGCCCTCCCCGCCCGCAGATATTTTGCCGGGATGGTGGAAAAGCCCGGAGGGATATGATATAATGTGTTCTGATGAACACAAGGAGAAGCCCTGAAGCGCGAAGCGCTTCTCTTTTGCTACGCAAAAGCGCCGGACTTCTCCGAGCAGATTTATGATATAATGTGTTCTGACGAACACAGGGAGAGGCCCGGGCACGCCGCCCTCTCCCCCATGTCCTGCCGCGCCCGGCGTCCCCTGGCACTGAGGGGGCAAAGCGTCAGCCCGGCCTGGCGGCGGGAGCGTTCCAAATTACAGAGCGTTGCGGAACACCCGCGGCCCTGTGAGAAATCAAGAACAGAAGGATTGAGATGACCCTATGAAAATACTATTCGTCTGCACAGGCAACACCTGCCGCAGCCCTATGGCCGAGGGGCTTTTCCGGTCTATGCTGGCCCGGGAGGGGCGGGAGGACATTTTCGCGGGCAGCGCGGGGCTCTCTGCCGCAGAGGGCCAGCCCCCCAGCGAAAACGCCGTGCTGGCCTGCCGGGAGGTGGGGGTAGACATTTCCGGCCACCGGGCCAGACGGGTGAGCCGGGGCTTTTTGCAGGCCTGGGACCTGTTCGTCCCCATGACCCCCACCCATGCCTATATTCTGGAACAGGCGGGAGTCCCGGTAGAAAAAATCTACCTGCCCGCCTCCATTGAGGACCCCTTTGGGGGCAGTCTGTCTGTCTACCGCCAGTGCCGGGACCAGCTCGGCCAGGAGCTCGCCCTGCTTCTGTCCCGTCTGCCTGGAAAGGAGGCGCGCCCATGACCATTGTGCCCATGACCGCCGGCCATCTGGACCAGACGGCGGCTATTGAGGCCCAGTGCTTTTCTCTGCCCTGGAGCCGCCAGGCCTTTGCGGAGGAACTGGCCGCCCCAAACGCCGTCTACCTGGTGTGCCAGGAAGGGGGCCTTGTGCTGGGCTACGGCGGTATGCGCCACGCTGCCGGAGAATTTTATGTGGACAACATCGCCGTGTCCCCTGCCCACCGGCGGCAGGGCGTGGGCAGGGCGGTTACCAAGGCCCTCATCGCCCGGGCCAGAGAGCTGGGCGGCAGCTTTCTCAGTCTGGAGGTCCGGCCCTCCAACCAGGCGGCGGTGGCCTTGTATACCCGGCTGGGGCTGAAGCCGGTGGGCCTGCGCAAAAATTTCTATGACTGTCCCAAGGAGGACGGCTTGATTATGACCATTTACTTTGCAGAGGAAGGGGAAGCTTTGTCATGCTGATTCTGGGAATCGAATCCTCCTGCGACGAGACCGCTGCCGCTGTCGTGGAGGACGGGCGGCGGGTACTGTCCAATATTGTGGCCAGCCAGGTAGAGGAGCACAAAATATATGGAGGCGTGGTACCCGAGATTGCCTCCCGCCGCCACTGCGAGGCCGTGTCCGCTGTGGTGAAGGAGGCTTTGAAGCAGGCGGGGGCCTCTCTCTCTGACCTGGGGGCTGTGGCTGTCACCAGCGAGCCGGGGCTGATTGGCGCTTTGCTGGTGGGGGTCAGCTTTGCCAAGGGGCTGGCCCTCTCCGCCGGCCTGCCCCTTGTGCCGGTCCATCACCTGCGGGGACATATTGCCGCCAACTATCTCAGCCACCCGGAGCTGGAGCCCCCCTTTCTGTGTCTGGTGGCGTCGGGAGGGCACTCGAATATTGTGCTCTGCGAGGACTATACCCGCTTTCAGGTGCTGGCCCGCACCCGGGACGACGCGGCCGGAGAGGCCTTTGACAAGGCGGCCCGGGCCATGGGCATCCCCTACCCTGGGGGAGTGGAGATGGACAAGCTGGCCGAAACCGGCGACCCCACCGCCTACCGGCTCCCCCGCCCCCGGGTGGAGGGCGCGCCGTTGGACTTCAGCTTTTCCGGGCTGAAGACCGCGGCGCTGAATCTGCTGCACAACGCCGCCCAGCGGGGCGAGGCAGTCTCTGTGCCGGACCTGTGCGCCTCTTACCGCAGAGCGGTGGTGGGCTGTCTGGCGGACAGCTTCCGGCAGGCGGCGTTGGACACAGGCGTGGAGCGGCTGGCGGCGGCGGGAGGGGTTTCGGCCAACCGGCTGCTGCGGCGGGAGTTGGAGGCTTTGAGCAAGGAGCTGGACCGGCCGCTGTTTGTGCCGGAGCTGAGCTTGTGCGGAGACAACGGGGCCATGATTGCGGCTCAGGGCTATTATGAGCGGCTGGCCGGGCACACCGCCGGCATGGAGCTGAACGCCCGGCCCAGCGGCGGGCTGCAGTAGGCAGCTTTGGGGGCAGAAAACGATCTTGATGCCACCCGGCCGCCGGGGTCGGGGAAGAAAGCCAGCGAGCGGCCTGTTTGTGGGTGGTGAATGGGGGCTGGTTGTCCGGCGTTCCAAGCAGGGCAAACCATTTCCCTGCTTGGGCGTGTTCATATAAGCTGCGTATGCGGATTTGGGCGCAGATTGTTCGTTAAATTCCAGGTACATAAGAGCTGCTTACAACTCTTGTGTACCTCGCGTACTTCGGGTATTTTCAACGCGAAAGACCTGTACGAACGCTGACAGTGTGTCCCATACGCCAAAAGGACCGCATACCCATGCGGTCTTTTTGGTCTTAGGAAACCCACTCTCTATGCCGAGAAATACCCGGAGCTGAGGCGCCGTTATAGAGACCGTGAGTTCCGGTACAGAGGGTACTATATAGATACAGCGGGCAAAAACGCGAAAAAGAGCCAGGAATAACATCCAGCGCCAGCCTGAGGATCGAACCACTGACCATAGGGAACCTTCTAAAGCCAGTTTTCGGGCGGCGGGTCAGGACGATACACCATGTCGGACCGCACCAACGCGACATGACGCGTGGCTTGCAACAGAGGGTCTTGCCCATATTATGAAATCCCCCTGACAGCGCCGGGAAATTTTTTATTTTGTCAAAAAACCTGCCAGCCCCTTGCTTTGCCCCCACTCCAAGTGATATAATAAAAAGAAGAATTTACTTTTTTGGAAGGGAAGCGGAAACTTTTCATGAAATTACATCTGAAGCCCCGCCCGCGGCGCAGCAGCTACGAGATCAACATGACGGAGGGGCCGCTGATGGGCAAGCTGGTGCAGTTTTCCATTCCCCTGGCTCTGTCGGGGGTGCTGCAGCTGCTGTTCAACGCGGCGGACATTGTGGTGGTAGGCCGTTTTGCGGGCAGCCATGCCCTGGCGGCGGTGGGTTCTACCAGCGCCCTGAACATGCTGATTGTCAACCTGTTCATCGGGCTGTCCATTGGCGTCAACGTGCTGGTGGCCCGGTATTTTGGGGCAGGCCAGAGCCGGGACCTGCGGGAGACGGTACATACAGCCATTCTCACGGCAGCGGCCTGCGGGGTCTTCCTCATTTTCGCGGGAATGTTTCTCTCCCGCCCCCTGCTGCAGCTGATGGAGACGCCGGAGGACGTGATTGACCATTCGGTGCTGTACATGCGCATTATTTTCGCAGGCATGCCTGTGTCCATGGTGTACAATTTCGGCTCCGCCATTCTTCGCGCGGTAGGCGACACCCAGCGGCCCCTGTACTTTTTGCTGACTGCCGGGGTGATCAATGTGGCGCTCAACCTCTTTTTTGTCATCGTTCTGCACATGGGCGTGGCAGGGGTCGCCCTGGCCACCATCATCTCGCAGACCGTGTCCGCGGCGTTGGTGGTCCTCTGCCTGGTCCGCAGCGAGGGCGTTTACCGCTTGAACCTGAAGGAGCTGCGGGTCTACAAATCCAAGCTGAAGGAGATGGCCCGCATTGGCATCCCGGCGGGCATTCAGGGGTCCATGTTCTCCATCTCCAATGTGCTCATCCAGTCGACCGTGAACGGCTTTGGCTCGGTGGCAATGGCGGGCAGCACCGCCGCCGGGAACATCGAGGGCTTTGTGTTCACGGCAATGGACGCCTTCAACCAGGCGGCCCAGAGCTTTGTGGGCCAGAACTACGGCGCGAAAAAGCTGGACCGGGTGAAGCGGATTATTTTGATCTGCCTGGGGCTGGTCACTGTTATGGGGTTGGCGCTGGGCGTGGGGGCCTATCTGGCGGCGGAGCCCTTGCTGGGCATCTACTCGGCAGACCCGGCGGTGATTGCCTATGGTAAGGCCCGTATGCTTGCCATCTGCGTGCCATATTTCACCTGCGGAGCCATGGGAATCTTTGTGGGCGGTATGCGGGGCCTGGGGTCCTCGGTGACGCCGATGTTGAACACGGTTTTCAGCGTGTGCGTGCTCCGGGTGGTGTGGGTTTATACCATATTTGCCATTTGGCCCACCTGGGAAGTGCTGTTTATTTCTTACCCGGTCACCTGGGTCATCGCCTCCCTGATGGGCTGCGTGTGCTATCTGGTAATCAAAAAGCGGGCCTGCGACCGACTGCAAAAAGCATAGAGAAAGCCTCCGGTTTACGCCGGAGGCTCTTTTTTATAAGCTTTTCTTCAGGTTGAGCTGCATTTTATTGCCGGCAAACCCCAACGCCCGATAAAAGGCGTGGGCGTCCTTGCGGCTTTCACCAGACACAAGGCGGATGGCCTGCGCGCCCTGCTCTCTGGCCCAGGCCTCGCCCGCGGCCAGCAGCTGCCGGCCAATTCCCATGCGCCGGCAGTCAGGGGCCACGGCAATGCCCATAATGTTCTTCATGCTGTTGGCATAGAGCACCTCATAGTCCTCCAGGTGCAGGTAGCCCGCCACCCGGCCCGCCAGCTCAGCCACAAGGATCTTCGCCCGGCTGTCCGCCAGAATGACTGCCAGCTTTTCGGCAGTCCGGTCCTCCGGGTAGTCGTAGCCCATGGCAACCGTGTTCAGTCTGGCGAGGGCCGGAGCGTCCGTGAGCAGGGCCTCCCGGATGAGGACAGCGGTCACTTGCCGAGAACCTTCTTCACTGTGGCGGCAATGCCCCCGGCGCACAGGCCGAACTCCTTGAGCAGGTCCGCCGCCGGGCCGGAGTGGCCGAACACGTCCTGCACGCCCATGCGGGCGAGGGGGGTGGGACAGCGCTCGCCCAGGCAGGCGGCAACGGCCTCGCCCAGGCCGCCGATGACATTGTGCTCCTCCACTGTGACAATGCGGCCGGTCTCCTTCGCGGCCTTGACAACCAGCTCCTGGTCCAGGGGCTTGACCGTGTGCATGTCAATAAGCCGGGCATGAATGCCCTCCGCGGCCAGCGCGTCCACCGCCTGAATGGCCTCGCCCACCATCAGGCCGGTGGCAATCACCGTAATATCGCCGCCCTCCCGCAGGGTGATGCCCTTGCCGATTTCAAACCGGTAGTCGTCGTTGTTGTTGCAGCTCTCCACCGCCAAACGGCCCAGGCGGATGTAGACCGGGCCGTTATACTCCACAGCGGCTTTCACCGCAGCCTTCATCTCATAGTGGTCGGCAGGGTTGAGCACCACCATGCCGGGGATGGACCGCATAAGGGCCATATCCTCGCAGCACTGGTGGGTGGCGCCGTCCTCGCCCACAGAGATGCCCGCGTGGGAGCCCACAATCTTCACATTGAGATGGGGGTAGCCCACAGAGTTGCGCACCTGCTCGAAGGCCCGCCCCGCCGAGAACATGGCGAAGCTGGTGGCAAAGGGAATCTTGCCGCAAGAGGCCAGGCCCGCGGCCACGCCCACCATGTTGCTCTCGGCAATGCCGCACTCAATGAACCGGTCCGGGTAGGCCTTGCCGAAGTTTTCTACCTTGGTAGCGTCGGCCAGGTCGGCCACCAACACCACGATATTGGGGTTTTCAGCGCCCAGCTCCACAAGCGCTTCACCGAAGCTCTCCCGGGTCGCTTTTTTTACTATGTCAGCCATTTGCACAGCCTTCCTTTCTCATATACTGGGGCCCACATTGTGGACAAAATCCATGTTGTTCCCGTCCGGGTCCTTCAGCCCGATGGCCCGCCAGCCCCAGGGGTAGGTGACAGGGGCGCTGGGAGAGAGCCCCTGCCCGGTGAAACGGGTATACAGGGCGTCTACATCGTCGGTCTCAAATTCCAGGCCGCAGCTGTCCGCGGGAACCATAACCCGGCCGGCAGCTGCGGCAAACACCAGGGTCGCGCCCCCTGCCGGCAGCTCCCAGCGGCCAGGGACCAGCTGGTTGGCGGAAGCGTCGAAAACCTTTTCATAAAACGCTGCCAGAGCCTCCGGGGCCTGAGAGACAATGTTAATACACTTTAGCCGCAGCATCTCAGCCCAGCTCCTTCATGGCGGCGTTGAGTTCCGCCATGGCCTGGTCATACTGCTCCTGATTGGGGGCCTTGCCGTGCCAGCCCGCCTGGTTCTCCATAAAGCTGACGCCCTTGCCCTTGACAGTCTTGGCCAGAATAACGGCGGGCTTGCCCTGGCAGGCGGCAGCGGCGTCAAAAGCGGCTTCCAGACTGTGGAAGTCGTGGCCGTCGGCAGTGAGCGCCTCAAAGCCGAAGGAGCGGAATTTCTCGTCCAGGGGGGCAATGCCCGCAACCTGGTTCACGTCGCCGTCAATCTGCAGGCCGTTGCAGTCTACAATCAAACAGAGGTTGTCCAGCTTGCGGTGGGCGGCGAACATAGCGGCCTCCCACACCTGGCCCTCCTGAATTTCCCCATCGCCCAGCAGGGCGTAGACCCGGTAGCCGGCGCCGTCCATTTTTGCCGCCAGAGCCATGCCCGCGGCAGCGGAGACGCCCTGCCCCAAAGAGCCGGTGCTCATGTCCACACCGGGGGTGCCCTTCATGTCCGGGTGGCCCTGAAGCATGGCGCCGATGTGGCGCAGGCGCTCCAGCTCCTCAGGGGAGAAATAGCCCCGCTGGGCCAGGGCTGCGTACAGGCCAGGGGCACAGTGGCCCTTTGAGAGGACAAAGCGGTCCCGGCCAGGGTCCTTGGGATTTTGGGGGTCGATATGCAGCTGGCGGAAATACAGGTAGGTGAAGATATCGGCGGCGGAGAGGGAGCCGCCGGGATGGCCTGACTTGGCGTTGAAAACGCCGGTGACAATGCCCAGGCGCACCTTCGCGGCGGTCAGTTGCAGAGATCTCAGTTTTTCTGCGTCCATGAACTCAATCCTTTCTGGTGGTATATGGTTGATTATACTCTATCAGCCGGGAAAAAGCAACAGGTTTTCCCCCGGCGCGGAGACCAGGAACCAACCGGCGGCGCGGGGAAGAGACTGTCTCACGGCATAAAGAAGGGCCTGCGAAAACGGGAGGGAACGCCCGGCCCCTTGACATGGTCCAGAGACAGCGTCAGCCCCCCTTCATAATCCCGACCGCCGGAGGTCTTCCGGTGAAAAGCCGAAGCTCACTTTTTCGCCTTTTCCCAGTGTTTGAAGTAGTCGGTGCGCATGGTGTCCATGGAGGCCGTCACCCGGCGGCTGAGGGCTGCGGTGCGGTCCGGGTCCGGGTCGCCGCCCTGGCCGTCGTAATAGGTCTCGCCGTCATACCAGCCGTTGTTGGGGAACATGACCGCCCCGCCCTTGCCGCCGAAAATGTCGTCTCCAATATAGTACCTCCGGTCCGCGTCCAGGCCAAACAGGTTCACCAGGGTGGGGACCAGATCAATGGAGGAGCACACCTTGTCCACCTGCCCGGCCTCCAACCCGCCGCCGTAGAAGAAGCAGGGTGTGCGGTACAGGTCCACAGACTGGCTGCTGTCCAGGCCCTTCAGGCGGGCCAGAAATTCCTTGTCCGTCACATATTTGCTGTAGTGGTCGGCGTAGAACAGCAGCACCGTGTCCTCCAACATGCCGTCCGATTCCAACCGGTCCATCATCTCCCCGATAAACTGGTCGGTTTCCAGAATATGGGCCACCAGCCGCTCATACTCCCCCATATTCTCCGGCGTGTCCTGAATGCCGGCCTTCCTGGCCAGGGCAATGCCCTCCTCCAGATGGTCGCCGGCGGCCCGGTCCATGGCGCCCTCGTCATAGCCGCCGTGGCCGGAATAGGTGATGAGGAAGGAGAAAAAGGGCTGGCTTTGCTGGGGGGCGAACAGCTCATAGCCCTTCATCAGCTGGGAGTCCTGCATAAAATCCGTGATCCCCAGGTCGTCCGCGTGGTAGAAGTGGGAGAAGCCCAGGTTCAGGTGGACGTTGCCCCGGTTATATATTTTTGGGGGCCAGGCATGGAAGGAGTCTGCGGAATAGCCCCTTTGGGTGAAAAGATGGGCCAGCGAAAGGGGGTACTGGTTGGTGGCGTAAATGCCGTTGGTGACCCCGGAGGCAGGGGGAATGACGCCGGTCTGGGTGATCATCTCTGTGTTGAAGGTGGCCGCGGGCAGAAACAGCGGGGTGTAAAACCGGGTGAGCTCCAGGCTGTTCTGCTGCAGGCGGTAGAGATTGGGCATGTACTCCGGGGTGATCATCCAGGTGTCAATGGATTCCAGCATGACCATAATCAGGTTTTTGTCCTTCAGCGCGCCGGTCCGGTCATTGCTGCCGCTGATCTCCTGGGCCCGGGCCTCATAGAACTGGTCCAGCTCCTTCACGCTCCGGCGGTCTGTGCCCAAGCCCAGGGAGATGGCCAGGTTGCGGGCCGTGTACTGGTACAGGCCGGTGAGCTTGAGGCTGCTGTTGGCGTCGGTAAAAATCCGGTAGACCTCCTTCTCGTTGCTGGCCTGATAGGGGGTGACCCAGGTGAGCTTGATGGGCTCAGGGGTCAGGTAGGCGGAGAGCGCCCCAATGGGCACAGCCGCCAGCACCGCCAGCCCTGCGGACAGCACGGGGCGCAGCCAGGGCCTGGACCAGGGCCTGGGCCGCTGGCACAGACAGATGGCCAGCGCGACCAGCCCCAGAAAAACAGCGATAAGAAAATAATATTTTTTGGGAAGACGCAGGTAGGCCCAGTCAAAAAACTCGGCCCCGTCGCCGGCAAAGTTCATGTCAGAAAAGCTGAAAAAGTGGCCGAACACATTGTACATCACCCCGTGGGCCACAGCCAGCAGGGCGAACAAAAGGCCCAACGCCCCCATGGCAATGCGCCGGCCCAGCTTGGGCAGCAGAGAGACCAGAGCGGTGAGCAGCAGCGCCCAGCACAGGGTGAACACCATGGGCTTCCAGGACAGCAGCCGGGTGGCGCCCAAAAAGCGGTATACCAGCCTGATGGCGTAGTCCAGAAACACCAATGCCAGAAAGAACAAGGGCAGGCTGACAAAGCCCAGCTCCCTGCGTTTGCCCCAACATTTGCTTAAAAAATTTCTCACGTCGTTCTCTCCTCATCCATTTTCCATAGTGTGACATGCCTCTCTATTATACTACGCCGGCGTGAATTGGTCAAATGGAATGTTGCGGCCAACAGACCGGTCTGGCCTGTCCAATTTTTTGCGCCCCTCCCTTTATAGTCACCACAGGTGAAAAGCGGTAGAAAGGGCATCGTCAAAGGAAGGTGCAGAGGGAAGGATTTTTCTCAAGAAACGCTTCAGCCAAGCCCAGAAC
>NZ_JBQISV010000019.1:0-32088 GCF_056800975.1 Acutalibacter sp. | reverse complement strand
TTTCTATGTTTACCTAACAGCTATTGGTGTACTTGTGGGCTGTACCGGCCCTGTTTGTGGCGACACAATCTACCGCGCCCAGGGGAAGTAGCCCCGCAGTCAAAAAAAGGCCCGGCGGCGGGTATCGTTCATACGGCAACGACATGCCCGCCGACCGGGCTGGTTTGTTTTATTTCGTCACGCGCCGCCGGTGCGCCGCAGGCGTTCCAGCACCCGCCGCAGGGGGCGGTACAGCACCAGCATCAGCAGAAAGTTGCCCCCGGCGTGTATGGCGTCAAAGGGCAGGCCCGCCAGCGTCCAGGTGAGCATCATCTTCGGCCCGCCTATGGGCAGGTATGCCAGCGAGCACAACGCCCCGAACCCCAGCCCGAAAACCCCTGCGGCCAACGCCCACTGCCAGGCCCGGTCCCAGCCGAACCGGCGCAGCAGCAGAGTCAGCAGGGCCAGCAGGGGCCAGATGTACAGGTACATGACCCACCACAGCCCAAAGCCGTACAGCAGGCCCTCTAAAGTCAGAAAGACCCCCACAGCCCCTAAGGCCGCCCCCCCGAACACCAAAGTGAACAGCATGACCAGCAGAGTCACCGGCTCAAAATTGGGCAGAAAGGCCATGACCTCTTTGGAGACCGTGAGCAGCACCCCCATCATGGCCGTGAGGCAGAGGGTGAAAAGGGGCCTGCGCATGTCAATAGCCCACGGTCAGGGTCAGGCCGTAAGCCGCCCCCTCTGTAATGGGGGTGGAGTCCACGCCGGTGGTGGCGGTCTCCCCGTCTACGGTGAGGGCCCACCACTGCTGAGCCCCGCTGTCGGCGGTCTCCCCGTCTACCGTGGTGACGAACAGGCCGTACTGGCCCTCCTCGCCCTCAATCAGCCCCTCCGCCGCCAGAGCGTCCCCCAGCATCTCCTTGTCCGAGCTCAGGTCAAAATTTTTCACCGAGCCGTCGGCATGGGTGACCGCCAGGGTAAAGCTTTTGACTTCTCCCCCGCTGCCGCCGCTTTTGCCGCAGCCGCCCAGGGCCAGGCAGAACAGCAGGGCGCACAGGGCCAGGGCCGCGAAGCCGTTGGTTTTTGTTTTCATACTGAAAAAGCCTCCTAAAAAATAATTTTTAGGCCGGCCTGACCCCCTCGACACGCGGGGTCAAAGAGCGCGGTTTTCACGCTCCTGCCGGGTCCGCTGAGCACCCGCAGCGTTCCCGGCGGCCCTCCGGGCAAGTCTTCCGGCTCGGACCTCTCTGCCCACCCCGCAGCCTTCCCGGCGCATAGCCAGTGGCCGGCCGACGGCCCCGGCCCCCTCTCCGGGCTGGAGGGGAGGGAGGCTGGGCTGGACGCGGCCGCGGGCCCAAGGGCCCGGCAGGGGGGACTCCGTCCACACGGCGGCGGGACCGCCAGGGATTCTCACACGCCCCGGGGGGCGCCGGCTGAAAGCAGGGCTTCAGCCGCCTGTTCCTGTCTTCGGTCTGCCGGCGGCTCCCACCCCCGGCAGACGACCTCGGAGTCCTAATTTTCATAGGATAGCATGGAAAAACGGAAATGTCAAGCGGGCCGCAGCAGGGAAAGCAAATAGCGCGAACTCTTGTGTGTTGAAACCTCTAAGGAAAGCAAATTACGCGGTCCAGGGGCGTTAGGCCCCTGGCAGAGTCCAGGGACAGAGTCCCTGGCCGCCGGAGGCGACCTTGACCTTAAAAAGGCGGCGCAGACAGCAAAGGAGCGAGGCAGAACCTCGCTCCCAAATCTCAGTAGAGAACGGGGCAGAGCTGCGCCGCCGCACTTAGCGCCTTTGACCGCAGGTCAAACAGCGGCCTGTACGCTGCCGGCAAATTCAGAGGAAAGGGCTTTATGTGTCCCCCCCCCCCCATATACCAAGACTGAAAAAGCTTTTCTTTCGGCAGACGGCGTGCTTCGTTCTTGCCAGGCGAACACGGAACAAAAAGATAATAAATATATTGAGTAATAAAAGGCCTCCGGGCGCAAAGGCCGCGCCCTACGGCAAGACCTTGTGGCTCCGCCCCAAACCCCGCAAGGGGCCTGACGCCCCTTGACCGCGCAATTTTGCATAAAGGCGTCTGTTTCGCAAGGGGGCTTTTTTGTCAAATTCAGAGGAAGGGGCCTTGTATGTCCCCCCATATACCAAGACTGAAAAAGCTTTTCTTTCGGCAGACGGCGTGCTTCGCTTTTGTCGGGCGAACACGGAACAAAAAAAAATAATATTTTTCTCCCAGGAGCAGGCAGAGAATGTCTACCCCTTGCACTATATAAAAAGGTATTCCCTCAGCAGCCCTCGCAGGTCATCATGCGGATAATCTCCTTGTCGGTGGAGGCCATGCCGTTGCGGGCCAGAGAGCACACGTTGAGAATGGTGGCCTCCACCCCTTTGGTGACAATGCCCTCGCCCCCAAAAAACTGGGCGTCGTGGCGCTGCATTTGCAGGCCCAGCAGACCCGCCTCCACTGCCGAGGCGATTTTTGCCGCGCAGCTGGGCTTGGCCCCGTCGCAGATCATCCCCGAGTTGATGGCCACCCCGTTGACAATGGTGTGGGCAATCTCACTCAGCCGCCCGCCCATCAGGTAGCAGACCCCCGCCGCAGCCCCGCACCCGGCGCTGGTGGCCCCGCAGTAGGCGGAGAGCTTGCCAATGCCCTCCTTCAGATGAATGGTGACCAGGTTGGACACCACCAGAGCCCGCAGCAGCTCCTGGTGAGAGGCCCCCATGTCTTCGGCGTACACAATCACCGGCAGAGACGCGGTGAGGCCCTGGTTGCCGCTGCCGGAGTTGATGACCACCGGCAGCTCGCAGCCGCTCATCCGGCTGTCGGACCCAGCGGCGGCCATAGCCTTGGCCCGGTTGTGCACCTGGTCCCCATAGGCGTCCAGCAGAATTCTGCCAATGCCCGCGCCCCATCTGCCGGTGAGGCCCTCTTGGGCCACGGCGGTGTTCAGGGCAATCTGCCGTTCCAAAGTGGGGGCCACCAGGTCCAGGTCCACCTGCCCGGCAAAGTCCACAATGCCCTCCACAGTCAGACCGCTGCAGGCTGTGGGCTCGGGGCCGGCCTCCTCATAGTCCTCCGCCGCCAGGGCCTCCCCGTCCCTCTCCACCCGAATGACATGGGTGTGGGAGCCGGCAATCTCCACAAAGGCGCTGTGCTCTCCCGCCCGGACCGTGACCTGGATATTCAGCAGCCACTCCCGCTGAGAGCAGCCCACGGCAATGGGGACCCTGTCCAGATACCGGCGCACCCGGGCAATGTCCTCCTCTGTGGCCTCCGAGATGACCTCCAGCTTTCTGCCGGCCCTTCCTGCGGCAATACCGGCGGCTGCTGCGGCGGCAATGCCCCGCAGGCCCTGGGTGTGGGGCACCACCACGCTTTTCACGTTTTTCAGAATATTGGGGCTCACCAGCACCTGCACCTGCCGGGGCGGCTCCCCCAGGGTCTCTCGGGCAAGGGCGGCGGCATAGGCCACGGCAATGGGCTCGGTGCAGCCCATGGCGGGCACCAGCTCCTCCTTCAGAATGCGCGCATATTGGTCGAGCATTTCCTTTGTCATAGGGCACTCTCCTCACGTCCCCCGCCGGACCGGACCGGAGGGATGAATTTTGTCTGATTCAATCAGAATTCTACTCGGAGAAGCGCTTCGCGCTTCAGGGCTTCTCCCTGTGTTCGGCAGAACACATTATATCATATTTTGTCGAGAGTGGCAAGAGGCGGCTCCCCTCCCCTGGGGGCATACTCGAAAGAAAGAGCGCATGACGGCGGGACGGCCCCAGGCGGCTTGGGGGCTTTGCCCTTAAAAACTCTGCCGCCATGGAAAAGGCGGACGACGCTTTTCGGAACGCTTCACCAAAGCCTTGCTTACAAACGCCTCGTTTTTGACACTCCTGAGACGCGGCCTGTCCTACCGCGCATTTCATTTGATGCACGGCCAGGGGCCTTTCAAAGGCGGGCCGGCGCGTCCGCCTGCCTCTCCCAGGGCCCCGGTTCTTCCCCGGAGCAGCCGGATGATATCCCCCCCCCGCATAAAATCCGGGAAAGGGACGCTCCCCCTCCCCTGCCCGGAGACGGAAGCTCCCCTCTGTTTTCAGGTCGGCGGGCATGTTTCAAAAAGGAAATATGAGCTTGATTTTCTATGGAGTTTCCCTTATAATATAGCCAAGTATGTTTGCTGAAAAATATCCTATCAAACAGGGAGGCAGTCAAATTGCAAAAATGTATTTTAGTGGTGGACGACGATGAGATGAACCTGAGCAGGACCAGGATCATTCTGCGGAAGGACGGCTATGACGTGCTTTTGGCAACCTCGGGCATGGAGGCCCTGCACATGCTGAAGCGGCACCATGTGGACCTGGTTCTGCTGGACATTGAAATGCCCAAAATGAACGGCTTTGTCACCTTCCGCCGCATGAAGGAGCAGGTGGGAGAGGTTCCCGTCATCTTCCTCACCGCCTCCGGGCTGGAGGACGACGTGGTCAGCGCCATTCGGCTGGGAGCGGTGAACTACCTGAAAAAGCCCTTCGAGCCCCAGGAGCTGCTCAGGCGGGTCGCCTTGGAGCTGGAAAAGCAATGAGGGCGGACGAACGGACAGGCATGCACCTGCTGCTGGCGGTAATTACCAGCGTCTTCAGCGGAATACTTAATTTTGTCACGGTTTTTATGGGGTGGGAGCTGTGGATTGTGCCCCTGATGGCCGCGGGCTGCTTGTGCGTGTGGGTCCTGCATATCGGCCGAATCGGCTCCAACACCCTGTACGAGACCCTGTGCGGCGGGCTGCTGCTGCTGCAATTCTTCTTTTTCAGCGTGCACGAGACCAGCCTTTTCGACATTCCCGCTATGGCCGGCATTATGGTCTTCTCGCTGTTTGTGCTCAACCAAAAATGGATTCTCCACGCCACGGCCGCCCTGTATGTGCTGGCGATGCTGTACCACGCCTTTATTCTGGGCACCATCACCCCCGCTATGGAGCCTCAGGACCTTTTGCGCCTGGCTTTGGGGGCCCTGGTGGTGTTTGGGGGCACGGCCTTGGCCCGATACTGGATTAACCGGCGCATGGCCCAGAAGAAGTGGTATGAGGGCCTGTTTGAGGAGATGCGCACCGTGGAAAAGCAGAACGCCGTGTTTTTGTCCAATGTGTCCCACGAGCTGCGCACCCCCATCAACATGGTCATCGGCATCAGCGAGGTGGCCCTGGGCAAAGAGCTGGCCCCGGACGTCCGCTCGGACGTGTCCTCTATCGAGCTGGCGGGAAAGCGCCTGTCCAGCCAGATCAACAACATGCTGGACTACACCGAGATTGTGGCCGGCACCCTGACCCCCGCCAAGGAGGAGTATATGATCACCTCGGTGCTCAACGACGTGATCACCTCCACCGCCCTGCAAACCAACCGCCAGCACCTGGAGCTGGTGTTTGACATTGACCCCAAGGTGCCCGCCGTTCTCATTGGCGACGCGGAGAAGATCTCTCATGTGCTGAAGATTCTGGTGGAGAACTCCATTAAGTTCACCGAGGAGGGCGGCGTGAACGTCCGCATCGGATACCGTCAGGAGGCGTATGGGGTCAACCTGGTCATTGACATCCACGACACCGGCATCGGCATGACCGACGCCCAGCTCACCAAAATGTACGACGACTTTTACCAGGCGGACAGCGGCAGCAGCCGCTTTGCGGGGGGCCTGGGGCTGGGGCTTCCCATTGCCCGGGGGCTTCTCAACGCCATGGGGGGCTTCATTCATTTTTCCAGCAAAACCAAGGAGGGCCTGCACGCCCACATTGTCATCCCCCAGAAGGTGGTGGACCGGCGTCCCTGCATTGCCCTGAACCACGCGGACCAGCTGTGCATCGGGTGTCTGTTTAAGCCCGACAAATACACCAGCGACGAGGTGAAGGGCTATTACGACGGGCTGATTCTCAGCCTGATGCAGGGGCTGGGCGTCAAGGGCTATCAAGCCCACAATTTTGAGGGGCTGCTCCGGCTGCAGCGCAGCTATGCCCTTACCCATGTGTTCATCACCCAGCCGGACTATGAGGAGAACCGGGTATACTTTGAGGACCTGGCCCAGACCCAGCGGGTGATTGTGATTGCGGACAGGGAATTTACCCTGGACAGCGAAAGCGGGCTGCTGGTGATCCACAAGCCCTTCTCCGCCCTTTCCGTGGCCAACCTGCTCAACGGCGAGCTGAGCGAGCGGGGCTTTGCCGAGGACCAGGCCGCGGGCCGCAGGCCCTTTACCTGCGTGGGCGTGCGCGCCCTGGCCGTGGACGACGAGGAGATGAACCTGGTGGTGGCAAAGGGCGTGCTGGGCACCTATGGCATTGAGGTGGAGACCTGCCTGAGCGGCAGAGAGGCCCTGGCCCTTTGCGAAAGCGAGAGCTATGACATCATCTTTTTGGACCACATGATGCCCGGCTTTGACGGGGTGGAGACCCTCAAGCGCATCCGCGAGCTGCGGGAGGGCATGTATCAGGACCTGCCGGTGATTGCCCTGACCGCCAACACGGTCAGCGGCGCGCGGGAGATGTTCCGCAACGAGGGCTTTACCGAGTTTGTCCCCAAGCCCATCGAGCGCACAGTGCTGGAACGGGTGCTGCGCAAGGCGCTGCCCAAAAGCTGCATTCAATACAGCCAGAGCCCCGGCCAGGACCCGGCCCTTCCGGACGCCGCCGCCGGGGACGGTCTTTTGCAAGCCCCCCCTCCCGCCCCTGTGAAGGCGGAGGAGAAGCCCTCTGCGCCCGCAGCGGACGCCGCCCCCCAGACAGAGCCCCAGGCTCAGGCCTCTCCCTTTGGGGCCCTGGCCCAGGCCGGGGTCAATGTGCAGCTGGGGCTGGACTACTGCGCCGGAGACGAGGACTTTTACCGGGAGATGCTGGGGATGTTCTCCGGCCAGGGCCAGGCCAAGCGGGAGGAAATTGCCGCGCTGTATGAAAGCGGCGACTGGCCCGAGTACGCCGTGAAGGTCCACGCCTTAAAAAGCACCTCTCTCACCATTGGGGCCGAGGCGCTCTCCGCCCAGGCAAAGGAGCTGGAGCTGGCCGGGAAAAGAGGCGACGGGGACTTTATCCGGGAACGCCACCCCGCCCTGCTGCAGGCCCACGCCCAGCTGTGCGGCCGGATTGCCGGCATCTTGTAACAGGCCCCTGCCGGCCCTGAATACCGTGTTGAAAGGGATGTAAGACTGTGTGATTAAAAAATGGTTTGAGATTATCAACGACCACCGCATCAGCCTGCGCGACCGGATGTTCCGGCTGGTAACCGTCACCTGCATGGCCGCGCTGATGCTCATCATGCCCATGGGCAGAAATATCTGGAACATTCTGGTGCTGGCAGTCAGCCTGGCTGCTATGGGGCTCATTGTCAAGCTCAGCATCCAAAAGGAGCGCATTCAAACCGGGGCCACGGCCATCACCGTTTTGCTGCTTCTGCTGTTTCCCGTCAGCTTTTTCTCGGCGGGCGGGTTTTACAGCGGGGTGCCGGAGTGGTTCATCTTCTGCTTCATCTATGTCTGCCTCACCCTGCGGGGCCGGCGCATGGCCGTGTTTTTTGTGCTGTGCATGGCAGAAACCCTGCTGTGCTATGCCGCCGCCTTTTATTTTCCCCAGCTGGCCGCCCGAAGCACCCAGCAGACCTCTTTTTTCGATTCCGCCTTATCCGTTATCATGGTGGGCTTTCTCACCAGCGTGCTGCTCATGTTTCTTAACCGGATGTATGAGGAGGAGAACAAGCTCTCTCAGCAGCAGAAAAAGGAGATTGAGGAGCTCAACCGGGCGGAGAACCACTTTTTTTCCAGCATGAGCCACGAAATCCGCACCCCCATCAACACCATCATCGGGCTCAACGAGATCATTCTGCGGGGGGACATTCCCGAGGACGTGGCCGAGAACGCCAGAAATATCCAGGGGGCCAGCAAGCTGCTGCTCACCCTGATTAACGACACCCTGGACCTGTCCAAAATCAAGTCGGGCAAAATGGAGATTGTCAACGTCTCTTACGAGACCGGGGCCCTCTTCTCTGAAATTGTCAACATGATCTGGATTAAGGCCAAGGAGAAGGGGCTGGAATTCCGGCTGCATGTAGACTCCTCTATCCCCAGTATGCTCTGCGGCGACGAGGTGCGCATCAAGCAGATTCTGATCAACCTGCTGAACAACGCGGTAAAGTATACCAGCGAGGGCTCGGTCACCCTGTCGGTGCGGTGCGAGCGCCAGGCCCTGAACCGGGTGCGGGTGTGGTATTCTGTAGAGGACACCGGCCAGGGGGTGAAGAAGGAGAACATCCCCTACATCTTCAACGCCTTCCGCCGGGTGGACGAGGAGCGCAACCGCTTTATCGAGGGCACCGGGCTGGGGCTCAGCATTGTGCAGCAGCTGGTGGAGATGATGGGCGGCGAAATCAGCGTGAACAGCGTTTACACCAAGGGCTCCACCTTTATTGTCCGGCTGGACCAGGACATTGTGGACGAGCGGGAGCTGGGCGCCTTTACCCTGGCCTCCCGGGCCAAAAGCCACGAGGGCGACCAGTATAAGCAGAGCTTTGAGGCCCCGGACGCCCATATCCTCATTGTGGACGACAACGACATGAACCTGATGGTGGTAAGCAAGCTGCTAAAGGACACGAAAATTCAGATTGACACCGCCAGCAGCGGCCCCGAGTGCCTGCGCCTGACCCAGAACCACCGCTACGACTGCATTCTTATGGACCATATGATGCCGGAGATGGACGGCATCCAGTGCCTGCACGCCCTGCGGGCCCAGCCTGTGGGCCTGTGCCAGGACGTGCCCGTGGTGGCCCTTACCGCCAACGCGGGCAGCGACAACCAGCAGCTCTACCGCAAAGAGGGCTTCAGCGGCTACCTGGCAAAGCCGGTCAGCGGCGCGCTGCTGGAGGCGGCTGTGCTGAGCATTCTGCCCAAGGAGCTGGTCCGCATCAACGAGGAGGCTAGCCAGTCGGACATTGAAAAGGACATTCTGATTTTCGAGCAGGTAAAGCGGCGCTCCATTCTGGTCACCACCGACAGCGTGTGCGACCTGCCCGGCTCCTTGAAAAGAAAGTTCGACATTGCCGTGTGCCCCTACTATGTGTGCACAGACGAGGGTCGCTTTTTAGACGAGCAGGAGCTGAAGGCGGACGAGCTGCTGATGCACATGGCGGAGGGCCGCACCGGCTTCTCTCAGGCCCCGGAGGTGGAGGACTATGAGCGGTTTTTCGCCGGCAAGCTCACCGAGGCCCAAAACGTGGTGCACATCACCATGGCAAAGCATGTGAGCGCGGGGTATCAAAACGCCTGCGAGGCGGCCAAGTCCTTTGAAAACGTCACGGTCATCGACTCGGGGCATCTCTCAAGCAGCATGGGGCTCATGGTGCTGTGCGCGGCCTACATGGCGGAGCGCCACGCCGCCAAAGAGGAGATCGCGGCCGCCCTTGAGCGGATGAAGCGCTTCATCTCCTCGGCCTTTATTATCAACGACACCTCCATGCTCCGCCAGGCCGGGCGGCTCTCCAAGCATATCCAGGTGCTCTGCGACTCGCTGCTGCTGCACCCGGTGCTGGTGCTGAGAAAGTCCCGCATGGCGGTGGGGGGCATGAAAATGGGGGGCTTCGCCCGCACGGCGAAAAGCTATGTCCGGCAGCTGCTGCTGGACACCCGGAACATTGACCGGCGCATTCTGTTCATCACCTACTGCGGCATGGATGAAAATAAGCTGCGGTATATTCAGGAGCTGGTAAAGCAATACTGTCCCTTCGAGCGGGTCTACCTGCAAAAGGCCTCCTCGGCCATTGCCAGCAACTGCGGCCCGGGCTCCTTCGGCCTGCTGTTTATGCGAAGGGACGACGCCGACGCCTCCTTCTTCCAGGCGCCGGACCAGGAGGTAGCCGGTTAGGGCTTGGTTGAAAACAGAGAAAACGACGTATTTTTGCCCAGCAGGGCCTGTAGCAACGAAGAAAGCCGAGAGCTGCGCGCGGCTCCCCGGCAAATCCTCCGGACCGGCGGTTTTTTTGACGCGGAAGGGGTCCGCTTTCGATGTTCGCTTTGCGAAACCGGGCAAAAAACGGCGTTTTCCATTTGTTAAACAAGCCCCGGGCCTCATCTGTGCCAGGCCGGGGCCCAGGGGGAAAGCGCAGGCGGACCTGCCGCGCTTTCCCCTTTTTGCCAGAGTCAGTTTAATAAACAGAGGAATGCCGGATTTTTGGCCGGAAACGGAGAATTTCAAGACGGAAACCGGCAGTTTTTGACGCCGAAAGCGCCGTTTCCGGTCAAAACAGACCCTATTCCGGCGTTTTATACCGGCTCCGGGGCGGGCTCTCCCACCCCATAAAACCGAGAAACCCTGCCGGCGGCGCGGCCTATGCCGCCGGCGCAGCGAAAAAGGAGGGGCTATGCCCATCAACAAAGCCATGCTCGCAGCCCTCAGCCTGCTCTCTTACCCAGAGCTTGAGGTGGAAAAAACCTACCGGATCGAGCGGCGGCTGCAAAGCCTGACCGCCCGCCGTGCCCGAAAGCCCTGGCTCTACCGAATCTGGGAGCATCAGGCGCCCTCTGGGGGCGGCCAGGCGCCCATGCGCATTTTCAGCCCCAGGCAGCGGAGCCGGGACTGTGTGCTGCTGTTTTTTCACGGCGGGGGCTGGGTGACCGGGTCTATTGACTCTTACAACGGGATCTGCGGGGACATGGCCGCCCAAACCGGCTGCGTGGTGGCCTCGGTGGACTACCGGCTGGCCCCGGAGCACCGGTTTCCCGCCGCGGTAGAAGACTGCTACGCCGCGGCCCGGGAGGTCTTTCTCCACAGCGATCTGCTGGGCTGTCCCTGGGAGAACGTGGTGCTGGCCGGGGACAGCGCAGGGGGCAATTTAGCCGCCGCGGTCTCTCTGATGGCCCGGGACAGGGGGGAGTTTCTGCCCCGGCGGCAGATTCTCATCTACCCCGCCCTGGCCAGCGACCACTCGGAGGCCTCGGGCTTTCCCTCTGTGCGGGAGAACGGCACAGGCTATCTGCTCACCTCCAAGCGGGTGCGGGAGTTTTTCGCCCTGTACCAGGCCGGCGAGGAGGACCTGCGCAGCCCCTATCTGGCCCCCCTGAACGCCGAAAGCCTGGCCTGTCAGCCAGACACCCTGGTGGTTACGGCGGAGTTCTGCCCCCTGCGGGACGAGGGCGAGGCCTATGGACAGAGGCTGCGGGAGGCGGGCTGCTATGCCCAGGTCCGCCGGATTCCCGACGCCCTGCACGGCTTTTTCTCTCTGCCTCTGTGGTTCCGGCAGGTCAGGGACGTGTATGAAATCATCAACGCTTTTTTGGAGGGGGATTATGAACGATAGAAGCTATCTGCCCTGGTGGAGGCTGGACAACGCGGCGAAAATATTCCCCTCCACCAGCTCGGCCCACGATTCCAAGGTGTTCCGCTTCTTCTGCGAGCTGAAGGAGGAGGTGGAGCCCGCAGCCCTGCAAACCGCCCTGGACCGGACCATGGAGCGGTTTCCCCTTTACCGCTGCGTGCTCAAGCGGGGGTGGTTCTGGTACTATTTGGAGGACAGCCCCCTGCCCGCTGTGGCCCGGCCCGAGGACCTGCCCCCCTGCTTTCCCCTGTACCCCTCCGCCCGGCGGAGCCTGCTGTTTCGGGTGCTCTACTACCGCAGGCGGGTCAGCCTGGAGGTGTACCATGTGCTCTCAGACGGGGCCGGGGCCTTGGATTTTCTGCGGGCCCTGGTCTGGGAGTACCTCTCAATCCGCTACCCCCAGGCCGGCCTCCCCCAGGGCGGCGCGCCGGCTTTTGGGGTGTCTGACCAGCAGAAGGAGGCGGACAGCTTTCAAAAGTACTACGAAAAGCCTGCCCGGCGGTTCGGCCTGGCCCCTGCCGCCTACCAGATTCCCGGGGAGCGTCTGCCCAAAAACCGGCTGGCCATTCTCGAGGGCCGCATCCCCACCGCCAGCCTGCTGGCCTGCGCCCGGGCCCGGGGGGCCACCCTCACCGAGCTGCTCACCGCGGTTTTGCTCCGGTCCATACACGAGGGTATGCGGGTGCGGGACCAGAAAAAGCCGGTGGTCATCACCATTCCGGTGAACCTGCGCAACTACTTCCCCTCCTTTTCCTCCCGGAACTTTTTCGCCATTATTCATGTGGGCTATGACTTTGGCAGGAATGAGGACAGCCTGCCCGCTGTGCTGGCCCAGGTGAAGCGCAGCTTTGAGGAAAAGCTCACCCAGGAGCAGCTGAAGGCCCAGATGAACAGCCTGTGCGCCCTGGAGCACAATTTCCCCATCCGCATGGCCCCCCTGCCCCTGAAGGACGTGGTTCTGCGCTGGGCCAACCGTCTGGCGGCCCATGGGGCCACCGCCTCCTTCTCCAATGTGGGGCGGCTCGCCATGCCGGAGGGCGCGGAGAAATATATCCGGCAGTTCGGGGTGCTCACCTGCGCGGGGTGCCTGCAGGCCTGCGCCGTCTCCTTTCAGGACAGCTTTGTCATCACCTTCGCCAGCCCCTTCCGCTCCCGTGAGACTGAGCGGGTGTTCTTTCAGGAGCTCTCCCGGCTGGGGCTGGACGTTACCCTGACCACAAATATTGAGGAGGAGGCGGAGCAGCATGTTGTTTTGTGAGCAGTGCCGGGTGCATGTCACAGGCTCCTCGGGCCGGTGCCCCCTGTGCCAGAGCCCCCTGACCGGCCAGCCGGAGGAAAACGCCTACCCAGTCCTCCGGGCGGGAAAAAGCCCCCTGCGCCTGCCCCTGCGGCTGGCCGCTCTGGCCACAGTGGCAGTGGCCGCAGCGTGCTTTGCCATAAACCTCAGCCTGCCGGACACCGGCTGGTGGAGCGCCATTGTGGCCGCTGCCCTGGCAAGCACCTGGCTGCTGCTGGGGGTGACGGTCCGTAAGCGGGGCAGCCCCATGAAGGCCATTGTCTGGCAGCTGGGGGCCGTCTCGGCCGTCACCCTTTTGTGGGACCTGTGCACCGGCTTCGCGGGCTGGTCTCTGGACTTTGTTCTGCCCATCTTCCTCCCCTGCGTCCAGCTGGCCGCGCTCATAGCGGCAAAGGCCCTGGGCCTGCGCCCGGCGGACTACCTGTTCTCCCTCACCCTGTGCATTCTGGCGGGCTTTCTCCCGCTGATCCCCCTGCTGTGCGGCGCGCTGGGGGTGGTCTACCCCTCGGTCATCTGCGCGGGCATCAGCCTGGTGGCCCTGGCCGCGCTGCTTCTGTTCAAAGGAGCCGAGCTAAAGGCCGATGCCCAGCGGCGGCTGCACCTTTAGGGCTGGTTCGGAATAGAGGAAGCTGCGGATTTTTGAGCGGAAGCAGGCCCATCTCAAGAAAAAAACGTGGGCTGTATACATTGTACCACAGCGCCGCAGTATCGTTGTACTGCCGCATCTTTGGACTGTCGTACTACCCGTACCACATGAATTTTCAGCGCGGGAAGCGTCCCCCAGCTAGGGCTTGTTCGGGAATAGAGAAAGCGGCGGACTTTTGAGCGGAAGCGGTCCATCTCAAGGTGAAAACGGCGGGCTGTACACATTGTACCACGGCACCGCAGTACCGTTGTACTGCCGCATCGTTGGACTGTCGTACTACCCGTACCGCGTAAATTTTCAGCGCGGGAAGCGTCCGCCTCTGGGCAAGGGGCGGGCGTTTTTGTCTTTTCAAAGGAGCCCGGCCTCCCGCCGGGGCGGGGCTGAAAAAAAATTCCCGGGGCGGGCGGGCTTAATTTCAAAAAGCCATTGCATTCCCGGGTTCTTTGGGTTATACTGGTGCCATGCAGAGCCGCCAAGCTCCGCAGTCCTATAAATTCATCAGGAAAATGAGGAATCGATTATGAGCGGCAACACCATGTGGGCTCTGGTCAAGGAACAGCCCGCCCAGGGCCTGTGGATGAAGCGGGCGCCCGTTCCCCCTGTGGGCCCCAACGACGTGAAGATCAAAATCCACAAAACCGCGATCTGCGGCACCGACGTACATATCTACCAGTGGAACGACTGGGCTCAGCACACCATCCCCGTCGGCCTGACCGCGGGCCATGAGTATGTGGGCGAGGTGGTGGAGGTAGGCCCCGGCGTGGAGGGCTTCCGCCCTGGGGACCTGGTGTCCGGCGAGGGGCACATCACCTGCGGCAAGTGCCGCAACTGCCTGGAGGGCCACAAGGAGAACTGCAAGGAGGCCAAGGGCGTGGGGGTCAACCGCAGCGGCGCTTTTGCCGAGTATCTGGTCATCCCCTCCTCCAATGTGTGGCCCTGCAACCCCCATGTGCCCGAGGAGCTGTACGCCATCTTCGACCCCCTGGGCAACGCCGCCCACACCGCCCTCTCCTATGAGGTGCTGGGCGAGGACGTGCTCATCACCGGGGCGGGGCCCATTGGCATCATGGCGGCGGCCATTGCCAAGTTCTCCGGCGCGCGCCATGTCATCGTTACCGACATGAACGACTACCGGCTGGACCTGGCAAAAAGGCTGGGGGCCACAGAGACGGTCAACCTGAAAAACCGCAGGCTGGCCGACGTGATGAAGCAGGTGGGCATGACCGAGGGCTTTGACGTGGGCATGGAGATGTCCGGCAGTCAGGCGGGGCTTTCGGATATGATAAAGAACATGAAGCACGGGGGCAAAATCGCCCTGCTGGGCCTGCTGCCCACCAGCACCCAGGTGGACATGGAGACGGTGATCTTCAACGGGCTGAACCTGCGGGGCATCTACGGCCGCAAGGTGTGGGACACCTGGTATAAGATGACCACCATGATTCAGGCCGGGCTGGACATTGCCCCCATCATCACCCACCGCTTTGACATTCGGGACTATGAAAAGGGCTTTGAGGCCATGATCTCCGGCCAGTCCGGCAAGGTGGTGCTGGACTGGACCCATATCAACGACTGAAAGGGAGGGCATTGCTATGCCGCGCAAGGATGATATTCTGAAAATATACGCCAAAGAGGTGGAGGACATTCGGGCAGCGGGGCTGTTCAAGGGAGAGGCCCCCTTTGTCTCCCCCCAGGGGGCCCGGTTGACCCTGGAAGACGGCCGCCGGCTGCTGTGTATGTGCGCCAACAACTATCTGGGACTGGGCAACAGCCCCAGGCTCATTGAGGCCGCCAAGCGCACCTATGACGAAAAGGGCTACGGCCTGGCCTCGGTGCGGTTTATCTGCGGCACCCAGGACATTCACAAGCAGCTGGAACAGAAGCTTTCGAGCTTTTTGGGCGCCGACGACACCATTCTCTACTCCTCCTGCTTTGACGCCAACGGGGGGCTGTTCGAGACCCTGCTTACAGCAGAGGACGCGGTGATCAGCGACGAGCTGAACCATGCCTCCATTATCGACGGGGTGCGCCTGTGCAAGGCCAAGCGCTACCGCTATAAAAACAACGACATGGGGGACCTGGAAGCCCAGCTGAAGGCGGCGGATGAGGCCGGGGCCCGCATCAAGCTGATTGCCACCGACGGGGTCTTCTCTATGGACGGCATCATCTGCAACCTGAAAGCCGTGTGCGACCTGGCGGACCAGTACAACGCCCTGGTGATGGTGGACGACAGCCACGCCGTGGGCTTTGTGGGCAAAACCGGCCGGGGCACCCCCGAGTACTGCGGGGTTGAGGGCCGGGTGGACATTATCACCGGCACCCTGGGCAAGGCCCTGGGCGGGGCCTCCGGGGGCTACACCAGCGGCCGGCAGGAGATTATCGACCTGCTGCGCCAGCGCAGCCGCCCCTATCTGTTCTCCAACACCCTGGCTCCCGCCATTGCCGGGGCCAGCATAGAGATGCTGAACATGCTGGAGGAGAGCACCGCCCTGCGGGACCACCTGGAAGAGGTGACCGGCTATTACCGGCAGCTGCTGGTGGAGAACGGCTTTGACATTATCCCTGGCGCCCACCCCTGCGTGCCTGTCATGCTCTACGACGAGAAGCTGGCAGTGGAATACGCCCGCCGGATGATGGAAAAGGGCGTGTATGTGGTGGCCTTCTCCTACCCGGTGGTGCCCAAGGGCCGGGCCCGCATCCGCACCCAGGTCTGCGCCAGCCACACCAAAGAGGACGTGGAGTTTGCCGTACAGTGCTTCAAGGAGGTTCGGGACGAGCTGAAGTAAGCCGCCGGGCAGCCCCCCTGCCGCACGGAGGGCATTCGACGGCACCAGAGATGAAGCCGTCTCCAACGGCTATTCTCCCTGCGGCCATTGCAAGCCATAAAGTGTGCCCGCCCCAACGCCGGGGCGGGCTTTCTCTCTGGTCAGCCCCCTCTGGGCGGGATTATTTTCTCTTTTTCACAATAGCCTATGGACTTTTCTCCCCGGTCATGGTATCATTTACCTGTAGCATTTTACTTCAGGAAGGAGCTGCTCTGCAAATGGACATAAAAAATCTCGTCTCACAAATGACTTTGGAGGAAAAAGCCAAATTCTGCTCCGGCGCGGACTTCTGGCATGTGGAGGGCCTGCCCCGGCTGGGCATTCCCTCTGTCATGGTTACCGACGGCCCCTGCGGGCTGCGCAAGCAGGCCGGCGACACCGACCACCTGGGCCTCAACGCCTCGGTCACTGCTATCAGCTACCCCACCGGCTCCTGTGTGGCCTGCTCCTTTGACCGGGACCTGCTCCGGGAGTCCGGGGAGGCCCTGGGCGACGAGTGTCAGGCCGAGGACGTGGCCGTGCTGCTGGGGCCCGCGGTGAACATCAAGCGCTCGCCCCTGTGCGGCCGCAATTTCGAGTATTTCTCTGAGGACCCCTACCTGGCCGGGGAGCTGTCCGCCGCCTACATCAAGGGGGTGCAGAGCAAAAATGTGGGCACCAGCCTGAAGCATTTTGCCGCCAACTCTATGGAGCACCGCCGCATGACCAGCGACAGTGTGGTGGACGAGCGCACCCTGCGGGAAATCTATCTGCCCGCCTTTGAGAAGTCGGTGAAGGAGGCCCAGCCCTGGACCATCATGTGCTCCTATAACCAGGTCAACGGCGACTTTGCCTCAGAGAACCACCGGCTGCTCACCGAGATTCTTCGGGACGAATGGGGCTTTGAGGGGGCTGTGATGAGCGACTGGGGCGCGGTAAACGACCGGGTGAAGGGCGTGCCCGCAGGCATGGACCTGGAAATGCCCGGCCCCGGCACAGCCAACACCGAAAAGCTCATTGCCGCCGTTCAGGCCGGAGACATGAAGGAGAGCGACCTGGACACAGCCGTGGAGCGCATTCTGGGCTTTGTCTACAAATATGCCGAGAACCGCAAGCCCGATACCAAATTCGACCATGAGCGGGACCATCAGAAGGCCCGGCGGATGGCTGCCGAGTCTATGGCGCTGCTGAAGAACGACGGCCTTCTGCCCCTTGCCCCGTCCTCAAAAACGGCTTTTATCGGCAAGTTTGCCGCCGAGCCCCGGTTCCAGGGGGGCGGCAGCTCCCATGTAAGCTGCTATAAGGTCTCCGGCTCGGTAGAGGCCGGGGAGAAATACGGCGTAACCTATGCCCAGGGCTACGACACCAAAACCCAGGAGCCGGATGAGGCCCTCATCGCCCAGGCGGTGGAAGCCGCCCGGTCCGCCGAAAACGCCGTGGTGTTTATCGGCATTACCGACGCTATGGAGAGCGAGGGCTTCGACCGGAAGGATATGAAGATTCCCGCCTGCCAGCAGAGGCTGCTGGAGGAGGTGGTGAAGGTTCAGCCCAACACCGCGGTGGTGGTGGAGTGCGGCAGCGCCATTGAAATGCCCTGGATTGGGGACGTGAGGGCCGTGCTCTACGCCTACCTGGGGGGCGAGGCCGTGGGCCCCGCCATTGTGGACATTCTGTTCGGAGAGGTGAACCCCAGCGGCAAGCTGGCGGAGACCTTCCCCCTGCGGCTGGAGGACAATCCCTCTTACCTCTACTACTTTGGCGAGGCTGACCGCACCGAGTACCGGGAGGGCATTTTTGTGGGCTACCGGTATTATGACAAGAAGAACCTGCCGGTGCTGTTCCCCTTTGGCCACGGGCTGAGCTATACCCGGTTTGCGTACAGCGGCCTGACCTTGGACAAGACCGAGATGAAGGACACTGACGTCCTCACTGCCACCGTGAAGGTGAAGAATGTGGGCGGCCGGGCCGGCAAGGAGATTGTTCAGCTGTATGTGGCGGACGACGAGAGCACGGTCATTCGCCCGGTGAAGGAGCTGAAGGGCTTTGCCAAGGTGGAGCTGGCCCCCGGTGAGGAAAAGACTGTGAGCTTTACCCTGGACAAGCGGGCCTTTGCCTACTACAACACCGACCTGGCGGACTGGCATGTGGAGACCGGCAGCTTCACCATCATGGTGGGCAGGTCCAGCCGGGAGATAGAGCTTACCGCCAAGGTGCGGGTAGAGAGCACCCAGCCTGTGAAAAAGACCTACCACTGGAACAGCACGGTTGGGGACATTATGGCGGACCCCAAGGGCGCGGCCATGATGGGCCAGATGATGCAGGCCATGAACCCCCTGGCCGGGGCCGGCCCCCAAGAGGGCCAGGACGAGAGCCAGGCCATTATGGCCGGGGACGCTATGGCCGCCATGATGAACTACATGCCCCTGCGGGCCCTGGTGATGTTCGCCGGGGGCTCGGCCGAGGCGGCGGCGGGCATTCAGCAGCTCATCGACGGGCTGAACGCATAATAAAAGCATGGGGTTTCCCGGGAGGCCGGGGAGCCCCATGCCATCATGATACAAAGGAGAAAGCGTATGAAAAAAATCGCAAGCTTTACCGTAAACCATGACAAGCTGGAAAAGGGCATGTATGTCTCCCGGGTAGACGGGGACGTGGCTACCTATGACATCCGCATGAAAAAGCCCAATGGGGGCGACTATCTGAGCAACAGCGCCCTGCACACCTTTGAGCACCTGTTTGCCACCTATGCCCGCAACTCCCCCCTGTCCGACCAGGTGGTCTATGTGGGGCCCATGGGCTGCCGCACCGGCTTCTACCTGCTGGTGCGGGACACGGTCAGCAAGGAGCAGGCCATTGCCCTGGTGCAGGAGACATTCCGGTTTGTAGAGGGCTTTTCGGGGGAAATTCCCGGCAGCAAGCGGGAGGAATGCGGCAACTATCTGGACCACGACCTGCCCGGAGCCCAGGCCGTTGCCCGGGACATGAGCGCGGTGCTGGCCGGCTGGACCCCCGAAAAAATGGAGTACGCGACCTGAGCTGACAGACTCCGGCAGAGAATGGGCGGGAACGCCCCCATAATTCAGCCAGTTTTTTGAGAGCCCAGTAGTATGATATGAGCTAAGGCCCTGCCAGGTAAAAATATTTCCCCGCAGAGGAATATTCTACCCGGGTACGAACCATATTATGGGACAGGTACCAGGCAGTGCCAAAAATCCCGGGACAGTCCATAAAGCCCTCCGGCTCTGTCCCAAGAGAAAGGACGTGCTCATATTGAAAAAAAGACTGACTGCGATTTTGCTGCTGGCGGCCATGCTGTGCGGGGCAGGGCCCCGGGCCTCGGCCTGGGGGGTGGGAGACCAGCTTACGGTAACCGGCTACGACCCCAACGCGGACTACACCACCCTGATGCTCCGCGCCCTGAAGGACGGCGGAGCCTACGCCATGCAGATCGGGGCCATCTATGAGCGGCAGCGCAACCTGAAGATTGACGACATGGGGCTGACCCAGTACAAAAAGACCAGCTACTTTGTGGACTACTCCACGGCGGAGGAGATTCTGCAAGCCATGGAGGACGCTAAAAAGCCCAAGCCCACCTACACAGCCGAGGACCTGGACCTGCTGGCCCGAATTATCAACGCCGAGGCAGGCTGCGACTGGATGCCCGACTGGGTGCAGCGCATGGTGGGCAGCGTGGTGCTCAACCGGGTAAAGTCCAACCGGTTTCCCAACACCATCCGGGAGGTGATCTACCAGCCCGGGCAGTATGGGCCGGTGACCAATGGCTCCATTCACAAAAAGCCCACCCAAAAGGTGCTGAAAAACGCCAAATATGTGCTGGAAAACGGCCCCAACTGCCCCGAGGGCGTGGTGGGACAGAGCGGCTTCATCCAGGGGAAGGTCCACGCCACCTACTATGACCCCTACCTGGGCACCACCATGTATTTCTGCTATATGTAGCCGTCTATAGATAGACGGCAGGCAAAAAAAGAGCTTCCCCTTCCCAGCCCGGTTTTTCTGTGGGCTGCAAGGGCAGGCTCTTTTTCTTTTCTCAGGGCAGCGTCTGTTTTTTAAGGCAACGCTGGGTTTTGGGCCGGAAATCCGTGATTTTAAGGGGTTTTTGACACAAAAAGCGCCGTTTTCGGCCAAAAACAGACCGCATTTCAGGCTTGTCAAACAGGCTCTACAGCAGCTTCTGATAGCCCACCCATTTCAGCACCCGGTCAAAGGCCGCCTTATAGCGCCGGGCAAAGGTCTGGGTAAATTCACCCGCGTACACGGCCAGCCGCCCGTTAAACCCGCTTTTGAACTGGTAGACCCCATAGTTGGGGTGGCTGGGGTCATGCCAGTGGGGCACCCCCTCAAAGTCGTAAATTCCGCAGCCGGACTCCTCCGCCCAGCGGATCATCTCCCACTGCATGAGATAGTTGGGCATCAGCTCCCGGCGGCGGCTGGCGGAGGCCCCGTATACATAGCTCACCCGCCCCCCATAGCGCACGCAGATGGCCCCGGACAGGGCCTCGCCCTGGTAGTGGCACAGATACAGCCGGCAGCGGTCTCCCAAAGAGTCCATCATCCGGGCAAAATACGCCCGAGAGCGCATCTGAAAGCCGTCCCGGCGGCTGGTCTCCTCCATCAGGGCCATAAACTCGTCCAGCCGCTCTTTGCCATACACCCCGCACACAACCCCCTTGCGCTGGGCCAGCCGGATGTTATAGCGGCACTTGCTTTTAAAGGAGGCCAGCAGCTGGTCCTGGTCCCGGCCCTGCAGCTCTAGAATATAGTTGCTGCGGCACTGAATGCCCAGGTCGTCCTGCCGCCAGGGCACAAAGCTCAGGCCGGCCGCCCGCAGGGTGTGCACCTTTTTGTCCTCCGACTCCTCCACCTGGGGGTCCATTTTGCAGTAATAGGCCCGGTATTTCCGCGAGAGCTCCTCCAAGCCCTCCATCAGGTCCTCAAAGGCCGCTACGTTCACATAGTCCCACACAGGCCCCCGGGGGCAGTAGAGGAAGGGCCGCAGGGGTGGGGGAAACTTTTTCACCAGCACCAGGGCCGTGGCCCGCAGCCGCCCCTGGCTGTCCCGAGAGAGCACGGCCTCGTGCCGCCAGTTTTGCTTGACCCCGCACCAATGGGCAGACTGCAAATAGCTGCCGCCCCGGCTCTCTACAAAGTCCTCATATTCGCGCACTGCCGCTTGATCGGCAAAATTCAAAAATTCCATACATACACCCACCTTTCCGTTCTTCTGACCATTAGACGGGAGGGGTTACAAAAAGGTAACGTCTGCAAAAAATTATTTTGCAATCCAGCCGGCTCAGGGTGTATAATGGAGAAAATGGGAGGTGCGCGTATGTGTCAATATGAACTGTGGGCCGGGGCTTACACCGGCGGCAGGCCCGGCACAGGGGCCTGGCGGCTGGGGTTTGACGGCACGGCCCTGAAGGTGGCGGAGCGTTGGCAGGGGCTGACGGACTCCTCTTACCTGCAGCCGGCGGGGGGCCGGGTGTTCGCCGTGGAGGAGCTGCCGGACAGCGCAGCCCTGGTGGAGCTGCTCCCCGGGGGCAGGCTGGACCGGCGCCCGCTGCCGGGGTCTGGGCTGTGCCATGTAACGGCCTGGGGCGGCAGGCTCTATGCCTCCGGCTACAGCGGGGGATGCCTGGCCGGGCTGGACCTGGACACGGGCAAGCCCTGCTGCTATTTGGAGCACAGCGGCCAGGGCCCCAACCCGGCCCGCCAGGACCGGGCCCATATTCACTCGGCCCAGCCCAGCCCCGACGGCTCCCGGCTGCTGGTGGCCGACCTGGGCCTGGACCGGCTGTTTCAGTACGCCGCCCAGCCGGACGGGGCCCTGACCCCCTTTGCCCCCCAGCCCTGGGTGTGCACTCCGCCCGGCGAGGGGCCCCGGCACTTTGCCTTTCATCCCAGCGGGCAGGCCCTCTATCTGGCCGCCGAGCTGGGACTGAAGCTGCTGGTCTACCGGCTTCAGGGAAGCCGGCTGCAGGGGGACCGGCTGGAATTCTGTCAGGCCCACGCTCTGGGGGACCCTCACAGTCAGCCGGAGTCTTTGGCGGCAGACGTGCAGGTAAGCCCGGACGGGCGGTTTGTGTACGCCTCGGTGCGGGGGGCTGACGCCATCCTCTGCTTCCGCGCGGAGGACCCGGCCAGCCTGCGCCCCGCGGGCAGCTTTCCCAGCGGCGGGCGGTCCCCCAGAAGCTTCAGCCTGAGCCCCGACGGCCAATTTCTGGCTGCGGCCAACCAGAGCGGCGTTCTGGCGGTGTTCCCTCTGGACCAAGAGACCGGGGCCCTGCTGCCCCTTTGCGCAGCGATTGACCTGCCTGAGGTTTGCTGCGTGAAGTTTGCCTGACACAAAACCGCAAAAAGCAGCCCAAAGGGATTTCCCTCTGGGCTGCTTTTCTCATGGGGCGGTCTATGTGTGGGGCGAATGCCGCTCCGTCATCCTGGCGCAAATCTTACCGGCAAATCCCTCAGATCTGCCCCTTCTCCATAAAGTTGTCGATCTTCGCCTTGATCTCGTCCTGCTTCAGATACTTCAGCAGATACCCCGCCGGGTTCAGGGGCATCACATTGATCATGCTCTCCCTGTCCCGCCGACCGGTGAGAAAAATAACCGGGGTGTTCTCAAACTCCTTGACCGAGCGGAGCATTTCCAGGGTCTGCCGGCCATCGCACACAGGCATCTCATAGTCCAGCAGCACCAGGTCCGGCTGTTCCAGGGTAATGGACCGGAAGGCCGCGGCTCCTGAGTCCACCACCGACACCTCATAGTCCCCTTCCAGCAGCTTCTTCATGCCCAGGCGAATGGTGGCCGAGTCGTCTACCACCAGAATCTTCTTGCGCTGGGCCGCCTCCGCCTCCTCAGCCTGCTCCTTGCGCCGGCTCAGGTACTTTTCCACCTCCCGCATGGCCTCCTGGTTCTCCACAGGCCCGCCAATGGTGCTCTGCAAAAGCTGAGGGGCAATGGCGCAGTAGGCAAAATACCCCGCCCCGCCGGTGTTGAACAGCAGGCTCACCTGGGGGGGCTCCCGGTCAAACACCTGCTGGAACTGCTCAAAGGTGAGCAGTTTTTCCTCCTTCAGCTCATAGCTGTCCCCCTGGGGCAGGTGCTCCATCACCCCAGAGACAAACTGTCTGGCCGTATACCGGGCCGCGTGAATGAGCATACTGTCCACCTTATTGGTCTTGACGCCCAAGGCCTTGCCCACGGTGTTCACCAGCAGCCGCTCCTCAAACACCATCATCACGTCCTGACGCTTGGGCTCCGGGCCGGCGGTCTCATAGGAGAGCCAGTAGTAGACCCCCTGGCCGAACTTCTCGCCTCCATAGGCCTCGCTGACCACCTGAGACTCCAGCTGGAACATCTCAAACACCAGCTGGATGATGACCTTTTTCATGGCCTCCAGCTCCTTCTCGGGCAAAAGCTGACCCCATTTGCTGCTGCCCCTGCCCACAATGGCCTGGTCCTCTGTCAGGGTGTGGCCAATGAGCCAGCCCGCGCAGACCCCCAGAAAATGGTCCACCGCCTCAGAGGAATACCCGCTGTCCTCCAGCTCCTGGTACAGGGCGGGCAGGGTGTTCTCCCGAAAGTCCCGGTGCAGGTGCCGGTGGCGCTTTAACCCCTCGTAGCGGATAGAGGCCATGTAGGCCTCCTCGTCCTCAAAATGCTTCATGGCGTGGGCGTTGAAAAACTTGATTCCCTCCTGACAGGTGCGCTGGTTCCTTTTTTCCTCTTCGCCAAAGGCGAACAGCTTGTTGATGATTTTGAACAGCCTTTGGTGCTCCTTGTCAATCACATCCACTCCAATCAGGTACTCGTCCTTCCAAACCAACTGATTTTCCATCAGGCTTCTCCTCCCCGGCATTTTTGATTATTTTTTGCATGGTTCTTTCTGGGCTTTTCTGGCTTCTAGGGGCCGGACCTTCGGGCTTTGCGCAACAAAATACAGCCAGCTGGCAAACCAGCTCGACTGTCTCCCCGGGGAAGCTCCCCTTGCTTTTTTCGCCCCGCCTGCCCGGGGCGCGGCCCGGGCCAAACGCACCCTCTGCCAGAGCCCCTGTCCGCCCCCTATTTTTGGGACAAAGGACGCCGCCCTATGCCAGCGGCGCGATTTGTATGGACTCGCTGGGAGAGAGCCTGCGAGTCCGCCAAGCAAAAGGGCCGCGCTTTGCCCATCCAAAGCCTCTCCCGCTGTCCGCATGGAGCTTTCCCGCGCTTTCGGGAAGCCATAGGCGGGCCTCTTTGAGCGAGAGGAAAACTCCTTGTGTTCGTCAGAACACATTATATCATAACCCGTTCGGGATGTCCAGCTGTGAATATTTCTTTCAGGAAAGCATTCTCCAGTACGCCGAATGCTTTCAACCCCTGTCAGAATACGCCGGAATGGCGGATTTTTGCCGTCAGACCCTCCCCTGTACAATGGAATGGGCTGGCGTTAAGGGCTTTTGGCGGACGCTGGGGGCTGTTGGAAAGCAGAAAAAAAGCGAAATTTTTTGCCGTCAGCTTTCTCCCCTGTACCAATATCCCGGAAAGTGTTCCAGAACGTCCCAGCCGTTCCACACCGGGGGAGCTCCCTCCTCCAACAGCAGGCGGCTGCCCGCAAAGGCCGGGTCGCCGGGCATACCGGGGTACACCCACAGCTCCCGGCCCTGCTCCAAGGCCGGGCCCGCATAGCTGGCGGAGCCGCTGGACAGCCCTGCCTGAACGACCACCGTCCCCTGGCAGAGGCCGGTGACAACCCGGTTGCGCAGGCGAAACAAGGCCTTTGCCGGACCCTGGCCGGAGAAGCACTCGCTGGCCAGCGCGCCGCCCTCCCGAAGCAGCCGGCGGTGCAGGCCTTGGGCGGCGGCAGAGTAGGGAAAGCGGGTGAGGGCGGGCAGCACGCTCACCACAGGCCCGCCCGTCCGCAGGGCTTCCAGCAAAACGCTGGCGTCCACCCCACGGGCCGTGCCGCTGACCAAAACCACCCCCTGCTCCCCCAGCTGGCCGGCAATGTGTTGGGCCGCGGCGCGGCTGCTGTCCTTAGCCCGCCGGGCCCCTACCACCGCTATGGCCGGCCCGGCGGAAAAGTCCGGCCAGCTGCCCCGCACAAACAAAACCGCAGGCGGGGCGTAGATGTGCCGGAGCGGCTCCGGGTAGCGGGGATTGTCCGGCGTCAGCGGGAGAAAGCCCAGGCCTGCCGCTGCCACCAGCCGGTCTCTGGCCCGCCTCAGGGAAAGAGCCGCCAGTGCCCGGCGCTGGGGCGGCCTCAGCCCAGGGAGGCTCCCCCAGGCCCGAGGGCCCGCCCGGTAAAAGCCTGCCGCGCCCCCGGGGAACTCTCTGCCAACCCAGCCGGGAAGGGGACTGCCGGGGCCCAGGGCCTCCTGCAGCCAGCTCCAATATACCGGGTGATTGGGCGGATTTTCCGGGGTCATGGCAGAGGCCTCCTTTTGGGGTTTTGCGGACTTGGATGGCTTTGATGCTTGGGAATGGGTGGGAGATTCTATCTTGTATTATATGGGGGCGGCCTTTGGTGGGCGATTGGCCCGTATAGAGATACCGCACACGGCGTTTGGCGTGGGTTCTACCGTCGGGGGCTCTTTCTTCGCAAGCTTCGCTTGCTCAGGCGGCCCCCGAGGGCAGCGGCAGCATCCCACCCCGCCCGCCCCCGACGCTAAGGGATTAAGGGATTTGTCGAATGTCCGCTAAAGCGGCCATTCGATAAGAAACCCCCGGCGAGGGTTTCTTACGAGAAATGTCCCACTGGGACATTTCTCTATCTTCCTGCGCTTTTGGGGGTGTTTAAGGGCAAGGTCGCCTCCGGCGGCTTAAGAAACTTTCTGTAGAAAGTTTCTTAAGAATCTTCAAAGACTTTTTACTCGCGCACCTACCGCGTGGGGACAAATAACTTTCCGGCCCGCGATGCCAGCTCTGCCACCCATGTCACCCCCAACCGCCCTAAAAAAGCCCGCTGGTCCAACCAACCCTCAAACCGCGACTACGCACCTCGCTACCCCCACCCCCCCAGCGTTGGCGTGCCAACGCGCCCCGCGAATTGGGTCCAGCGTCACGCTGGTTAGAAGCGGAAGTAGATGAAGTAGTTGTAGGCGGCGCTGAGGATGTAGATGATGGAGAGCAGCAGAAGGGCGAAGCATAGGGCGTTCTCCACTGTCAGGGCCAGGGCAGACCTCAGGCTGGGCCCGCCCTCCCTCAGCCGGGCCCAGCGGGCCTTCACCCAGGGCAGCACCGGGAACGCGCACACCAGCCCCAGCGGGATATAAATCAGCCCCCGCACAATGGACGTGTCCGCCGCAATCATGGCTGTAAACTGCGTAGGCACAAAACCAAACATGGTCCCCAGTACCCCCGCCATCTGAGTGAAATCTGTAATATTGAAAATGACCCAGCCCAGAAGTACAAAAAACATGGCGTAGACCCATTGCAGGGCCTTGGGCCATTTTGCCAGGTATTTGCCCAAAAACAGCTTTTCGGCCAGCAGAATCACCCCGTAGTACAGGCCCCACAAAATGAAATTCCATTGGGCCCCGTGCCAGAAGCCTGTCAGACCCCATACCGCCAGCAGATTCAGCACCCAGCGGCTTTTTTTCACCCGGTTGCCCCCCAGGGGAATGTAGACATAGTCCCGGAACCAGGTGGACAGGGAAATATGCCAGCGCCGCCAGAACTCTGTGATGGACCGGGAAATGTAGGGGTAGTTGAAATTCTCGAGAAAATGAAAGCCAAACATGCGCCCCAGGCCAATGGCCATGTCGCTGTAGCCGGAAAAGTCGAAATAAATTTGCAGGGCATAGGCCAACGCCGCCAGCCATAGCATCAGCGAGCCGTACACCTGGGGGTCTCCCTGATAAATCAGCTGGGCAATGCCGCCCACATTGTCGGCAATCAGCACCTTCTTCGCCAGGCCTACAATAAACCGCTTGGCCCCTGCCGTTACATCGGCCAGGCTCTCCTGCCGGCGGAGAATCTCCTCCTCAATGGTCTGATAGCGCACAATGGGCCCGGCAATCAGCTGGGGGAAAAAGCTGACATACAGGGTCAGATAAAAGAAATTCCGCTGCAGGCCCGTCTCCCCCCGGTACAGGTCAATGACATAGGAGAGAATCTGAAAGGTGTAAAAGCTTACGCCAATGGGCAGGGCAATGCGGGGCACAGGCAGCGCCTGACCCAGAAGCCCCCCCAGATTGTCGCAGAAAAAATTCAGATACTTGAACACAAACAGGTTGCCCGCCAGCAAAACCACAGCGGCCCAAAACACGGCCCTGCGCCCCCTGGAACAGCCCCGCTCCTTCAGCCGCTCCATCCACAGGCCCCCGGCATAGGCCGCGAAGGAGGCCAGCAAAAGCAGCGCGATATTTTTCGGCTCGCCCCAAGCATAAAAAACCAGGGAGAACGCCAGCAGCACGCTGTTGCGCCACACCCGGTTTTTGCCCGCATAGTACGCCAGCGCGCACAGGGGGAAGAACAGATATAAAAAGCTTAAACTGCTGAAAACCATACTTAGCCCTCCGGGAGAAATTCCGGCATGGTGAAAAAGCTGCCGCTGCCCACAAACAGCACCATGTCCACTGCGTTGTCCTGCACATACCGGCTAAAAACAAAGGCGCGCCCCATGTCATGCTCATAGTTGCGCAGGTCTACCGAATAGGTTTTGTGAAAGTGGCAGGCCAGCAGCTTCAGCACCGCGTTGTCGTAGGACTCGCCAATGACCAGAAGATTTTTCCGGTCCTCCCGGCCTGTGTCAAAGACAATCTCCCCCGGGTCTCCGCCATAAAAAGCCGCGTAGGAGGCCCTGTCGGCCGTTCCCGCGAAAAAGGCCTCCTGCTGGCCATAGTCCTCCGCAGGCTGGCCGTTGATGTGAATCTCCATCTCCGGAAAGGCAAAGCGGTAGGCCTGAAAGTCCTCGGTAAAGACCCCCTTGATTCCAGAGGCGGCTGCTTTCGACCCGCTGAGCCGGTAGGGAAGCGTCAGCTCCTCCGCCGGCTCCATCAGGGGCTCCTCCACCCCCAGCAGCGCCCCCAGCTGGGCATAGCCCTGGTAAGAGCCCCGGTGGTTCCAGTGGTGGTCCGTGCGGTAGAAGCAGTCCCGATACCGGGAGAAGCTGGAGATTTCAAACCGCCCCAGCCGGTCTGGGGGCAGGGAAAGGCCTGCTTGCAGATATTCAAAAAGCCCGGCCTTTTCCCCGGTCTCCAGGTTCAGGTCCGAGTCCTTTTCCACATAATAGACATAAAAGTCCAGCTCCGGGCAGCGGTCCATCAGGGCGTTAAGGCCCTCTGTTTTCGCGTCCAGCTTTTCCGTGGACGCGGCCAGGTCGTAGGGGCGGTAGACCAGGTAGTCGCCGCCAAAGACCACCGCGTCTCGCAAGGCAATGTAGCGCTCCGGGTTTTCCCTGAGAAAGCCCTCTACCATGCCAAAAAGAAACCGGGAGCTGCCCTCGTTGTACAGCCGTTTGAAGGTCTGGGCCAGCAGCGCCTGGTCCGAGAGGGCGTCCTCCGCCCCGGCCTGAAAGCCGGCGTTCAGCACCGTCTCCACCTCAGGCTTCGGCATCTGGTTGGCCTTGCGGTTTTCATAGTCGTTGAGCTCCTTGGGCCAAAACAGGGTTCTGCCCAAACCGGCCAGGAGAAACAGCCCCAAAAGGGCCAGAAAGCCCACATTCACCATTTTTTCCAGCAGTTTCAAAGCAAAGCCAGCCCCCTCTCCGCATTTAGAATAATTATACACTGAGAGGGGGCTGCGTGTCAACCCTGAGAGAGACCGGGCCGCGCCCCCTCCCCCATGCGGTACACAAAGACTTTATTGCAAAAACGCACACCCCATTGCGACTGTATTACCAGTAACTTCTGCCGCCGACCTGCCAAAGCCTGCCAGCCAAGAGACTGCCGGGGGTATGCCCCTTGCCGCTGACAGAGTAGCGTGTCAACCCTGAGAGAGACCGGGCCGCGCCCTCTCCCCCATGCGGTACACAGAGACTTTATTGCAAGAACGCATACCATTACGACTGTATTACCAGTAACTTCTGCCGCCGACTTGCCACAGTCAGCCAAACCAAAAGACTGCCGGGTGTTTTGCCGCCCGCCGCCGGTTGCGCTGCGCTTGGGGAACGGGGGCGCTGTTCTCTATGCCGCCTCCCGTTTTCCCTCCCGGTAGAGCAGACGGCCTGCCGCTGCCGCCAAGGCCAACGCCGCCAGGCCGTAGCTCAGCCGGGTCAGCAGCAGCTCCTCCTCATAGCTTTGGGCAAGGAGCAGCTCCCGGTTTTGCAGGGTGAAGCCCAGGGCCTCCATCTCTCCAATGCGCTCCACGCCTCCCCCGGCCCCCATGACCCGCACCAGCCCCGGCTCTCCCAGCTGGCTGCTGCTGCCTGCCGTCAGGGCCAGAGGCTCCCCCTCCGGCATGGCCTTGCCCGGCAGAAAGAGGAAAGCCGCCTCCTGGTCTTCCAGCCGGCAGACAAGGCGCGCCGGCAGCTGGGCCCCGCCCAGAAAGCCCTGGGCCGCGGTTCCGTTCAGCCAGCAGACCAGGCCCGCGCTCTCGGGCGCAAGACCCCAGCAGTCCCACAGATACCGGGGGGAGAGCCGGGTCACAGTCAGGGTCTTTTCTCCGCTGAGCACCACAAGCTCCCCCTGGCGGCTGGCCCCTTTCACCCCGTCCAGCTGTTCCAGCCGGGCCAGGGCCTGGTCCAGCAGAGGGCCGGTCATGGCGGTCTCAAAAATGTACTCCTCCGGCCGGTTCAGCCCAGCGGCATACTGGCCCAGGCTCCCGGCCAGGTCCGCCCCGAAAAAGACCGCCAGCAAAAACAGCAGCAGCGCCAGCTTCACCTTGCCGCTGCGCCTGCGCAGGCGCAGAAGCTCCCTGACAGCTTTCACCCTCTCCGCCTCCTTACGGTCCGGGCCGCGAACAGCCCCCCAAAGCCCAGCAGCGCCAACGCCAGAACCCCCATAATGACCCACCACTGGCCGGGCTGGTCCTTCTCCTCCTCCGGCCCGCGCCCGGAAAAGGGCGAGGCAATGTCCAGGGTAAAGCTGGCGGTCTGGGTGTAGGCCGTCCCACCGGCGTCCTCATAGCAGTAGGTGACAAGGCCTGTGGTCTGGCCGTAGGGCATTTCGCCGCCGGTCAGGGAGGTGACTGTCACCTGCAGGGGCTTTTCCCCCGAGGCTCCCCCTTCCAGGTCCCCCAGATAGGCTGTGCCGCTGGGCAGCAGGCCGTCGGCCTCCAGGGTGGCCCGCACATGGTAGGCCTTGGCGTGGCTCAGGTTGATGGCCTGCACATTCACCTGCACCACGTCGGACACCACCGCCTGGGCGGGCAGCTGCAGCCGGGGAAACTCCATCTTCAGGGGCTGGCTGATGTTCACCCTGACGCTGGCTGCGCCTGCCCCGGCAAGCCCATTGTGGTAGGCGAAGTCATAGCTCAGCCCCATGGTGTACTGCCCGGCAGGGACGTCGGGGCTGACAGCGTACTCCTGCACCAGGCCCACGGTATCGCCCGGGGCCAGAGCCTCCCAGAAAAAGCTGTCGGTGGGGCTCAGCAGCGTAAAGCCCTCCCCCGGCGGAGCGGCAGTGGCCAGAATATTCTCCATGGTCTCAGCGCCGCTGGCGTTTTTCAGGGTGACAGTCACCCGCAGGCTCTCCCCCGCGTTGACAGCCCCAGGCCGGGGCTCCTCCCCCAGGCTCTCCACCTGGCAGGACTGGACCAGCAGCCGGGGAACCAGAGGGGCGGGCTCCGGGGTGGGGTCGGGCGGAACCGGTTCGGGGGTGGGGGTGGCGTCAGGGTCCCGGCCGTCGGTAATGGTCACATAGACCGTAAACGCCTCCTGCACCGCCCCGCCGCTTTTGTCCCTGGCCCAAACGGTCACCGGCACTGGGTAGCTGCCATTGTCCCGCCCGGCCCGCAGCTCGAGAGGAAAGCACACCCAGTAGCCGCTGACCTTCTCCCCACCCCCGTTCACCGGGTTCAGGGCCAGCTCCACCGTGCGCTCATAATTTTTGACAGCAAAGGGGCCCGCCGGGTCCCCCAGCTCCGCCCTGGCCCAAAGGCAGTTGCCCGCCAGCTCCCCCTGGCACAGCAGGGGCAGCACCAGATAGGCCGTGCCCCCCTCTACCGTGGGCACATAGCCCTGGGCATAGCTGCAGGCCATGTAAGCGTAGACGTTTTGGTTGTCTACATACAGCCGGGTGGGGCTCTCCTCCTTCGCCGGGGGAACGCCGGGGGCTGTGGGCGAGGGGTCGGGGCTGGGCTCCGGCGAGGCCAGGGGCGGGGGGCTTATAGCAGGCTCCGGCTCCCCCGCTCCCGCCGCCAGCAGGGGGACAGCCAGCCAAAGGCACAGGGCCAGCGCCAGCGCGGTCCGTCTCATTTTGCCTGCACCTCCAATTCCAGGGTCTCGCCGCACAAGGTCCGAATGTCCTCCCCGTTGTGGCTGGCCAGCAGAATAGCCTTGCCCCGGTCCCGCAGGTCCAGCAGCAGGCGGCGCATGGCCTCCACCGTGTCCTTGTCCAGGGCGTTAAAGGGCTCGTCCAGCACCAACGCCGCCGGGTCCTCCATCACAGCCTGGGCAATGCCCAGCCGCTGGCGCATACCAAGAGAGTATTTTGACACAGGCTTGTGCATGCTCTGGGTAAGGCCCACCTGCTCCAACGCCGCCAGAATCTCCTTTTTGCCAATGCGGCCCCGGAGGGAGGCCAGGGTCTTCAAATTGCGCCAGCCGCTCATGCTGGGGATGAAGCCGGGGGTCTCGATAATCAGCCCCAGGCTGTGGGGAAAATCGCAGTCCCTCCCCACCCGCTGGCCGCACACTACAATCTCCCCCTTGTCGGGCCGCAAAAAACCGCAGATGCACTTCATCAGCACGGTTTTGCCGCTGCCATTGCCGCCCACCACGCCCACGATCTTTCCCGGGGGCACGCACAGGCTCACGTCCCGCAAAACAGGCTCCTTGCCAAAGGATTTCTCTACATGCTCCGCCAGAATGCCGCCGTATTCCATTTTGACCCCTCCTCACCGCTCTGTCCCTGTAAAATGGAAGGA
>NZ_JBQISV010000018.1:13755-32244 GCF_056800975.1 Acutalibacter sp. | reverse complement strand
CCAGGCCTTTTGCCCGCGGGATGAATTTTCAGCACGGCTGGGGGCCTGCCGCGTCCTTATTACCCATGGCGGCGCGGGAACCATGATAGACGCCATAAAGCGGGGGAAAAAAGTGATCGCTGTGCCCCGGCTGTCCCGGTATGGAGAGCATGTAGACGACCACCAGATGGAGCTGACCAGCCAGCTGCACAGGATGAATCTGCTCTGTTCGTGCCCGGATCTGGAGCGGCTGCCAGAGGTATTCCAGGCAGTTCAGGACCATGCGTTTGATCGGTTCCAGCCCCATACCGAGGCGTTTATCTGTTCTCTTGAGGAGGACGTCCGCTGGTTGTCAACAGCGAGGTGCGTATGAAAGTTTTATTGATAGGCCCCAGCGAAACCCGTGCCCGGGGCGGGATGTCCGAGGTCATCCGGGGCATAAGAGAGAGCGAAACCTTGCGCCGGGAGTTTGAGATTGACAGCTTCCCCTCCTACATTGACGGGGGCCTGCCCGCCCGGCTGCTGTATTCAGCCTATGGATATATCCGGTTTTTGCTGTGCTGCCGGAAATACGACCTGTTCCATATACATACTGCAGAGAAAGGCAGCACCTTCCGCAAGGGGTTCTATTTGCGCAAGGTGAAAAGGGCGGGGAAAAAGGCTATCATCCACATCCACGGCGCAGAGTACCTGAGCTTTTACGACAATTTGGGGGATTGGGGGAAGAGGAAGGTAGACCGCTTTTTTAGCCAGGCGGATCTGGTGCTGGCGCTGTCCGGCAGCTGGAGAAAGGAACTGGAGTCCCGGTTTTCTATGCGCGCTTGCGGGACGCTGTATAACGGCGTGGACCTGGAACGGTTTCAGGCAGGGGCCTCAGACCCCCAGGCTTGCAAGGACGCCTTTTTGGCGCTGGGCCGGCTGGGGAAACGGAAAGGGACCTATGACCTGATACGCGCGGTAGAACTGGCGGTCCGGAAAAATCCAAAGCTGACGGTCTACCTGGCAGGGGACGGCGAGGTGGAAGAGGTCCGAAAGCTGATTGGGGAAAAGGGCCTGGAAAAGCATGCCATTGTGCTGGGCTGGATTGACCATGAGGAAAAGCTGTCCTACTTGCAAAAGGTGTCGACTGTGATCCTGCCCTCCTATTTTGAAGGGCTGCCGGTGTCTGTTTTAGAAGGGATGGCGGCGGGAAAAGCCATTATCAGCACAGATGTCGGCGCGATACCGGAGGTGGTTTCCCCAGAAAACGGCATCCTGATAAAGCCGGGCAATATTTTGGCCTTAGCGGACAGTATGCTGCTGTGCAGCAATGGAGTGGAAATGCTGAAGCAGATGTCCAGGAAGAACCAGGAAAAGGTAAGAGAGATGTTCAGCATCCAGCAGATGCATCAGCGCTTAGCGGAATATTACAGGCAAGTGATGGGAGAAGGAGGGCCCCCGGAATGGGACAGGAAAGACCCTTAATCAGTGTGATTGTGCCGGTTTATAATGTAGGGGACTATCTGCATGACTGTCTGGCGTCCGTTTTGGCCCAGAGTTACAGGGACATAGAGGTTATTCTGGTGGACGACGCCTCTACCGACGGCAGCGGCCGGCTTTGCGATACCTATGCGGCCCGCGACCAACGGGTGCAGGCTGTCCATCTCTCCGCAAACAGCGGGCCTTCCGCTGCCAGGAATGAAGGAATCCGCAGGGCGCGGGGCGAGTATATTGTCTTTGTGGACGCGGATGATACCGTGGAGCCCCGGCTTATAGAAACGCTTTATACCAATCTGGTGGAAACCGGAGCGGATATCAGCATATGCGGCGCAGACGGAATCCAGCTGCAAAGCGGCCCAGCCCGGGTGTATACCCGGGCCGAGGCGGTCGGGCGCCTGGCTAAGGGCGCGCCCTTTAACCATGTGCCCTGGGGCAAGCTGTATAAGGCGCGGCTGGTAAAGCGCTGCCCTTTTGATGAAAAAGTGTATTACAGCGAGGATCTTTTGTTTCTCTATGGCCTGCTGAAACAGGCTGGGCAGGTCAGTTATCTGCCAGAGGTCCTGTGCCACTACACACAGAGAGAGGGCAGTCAGGTGCAAAGCGGGGTGACTGAGCGGAAATGCACAGCCTTTGCCGCCCAGGACGCGGTCTGTGCAGACGCCGCCGTGCATTTTCCTGAAACAGAGGCTGATTTCCGCCAGCTGGCCTTAGAGGCCAACCGCTGCCTGGCCGTGCTTGCCGTAAAAAAAGGGGCGGAGAACGGCCAGACCGCTTTCTACCTGAAACGCATCCAGGAGAACACCCGGAGGCACCTCAGCTGGCAAACGCTGCGCCTCTGCCCCCGAAAAAGGGATAAAATACAGCTGTTGGCCTTGTGTGCGCATACAAGGCTTTTCAGGATACTGGCGGCGGCTGCGCAGCTCAGGCGTTCGGGAGGAAACCGGTAGATGAAACAGGACTTCCCTCTGATCAGCGTGATTGTGCCAGTATATAATGTAAAGCCATATCTTGCAAAATGCCTGGATTCTCTTTTATCTCAGACCTACCCTAACATGGAAGTGATTGTTGTAGACGACGCCTCTACAGACGGAGGGGGCGCTGTTTGCGACGCCTTTGCAGCCAAGGATAGCCGGCTGCGGGTTCTGCACCTTACAGCGAACAGCGGCCTGTCGGCTGCCAGAAATCAAGGCGTTCAGGCGGCCGGCGGACAGTTTGCCGCTTTTGTGGATTCAGACGACTATGTGGAGAGCGGGCTGCTGGAAAAGCTCCATGCCCAGCTGGTAGAAACTGGGGCGGATGTTTCTGTTTGCGGGGCAGCGGGCTTAAAAGTCAAAGAGGGGCCTGCCGCCGTTTATACCGCGGAGGAAACCGTGGGCTGTCTCGCCCGGCGGGGCCCGTTCCTCTGGACAGCCTGGGGGAAGCTTTACCCTATGGAGCTGGTGAAAGCCATACCCTTTGACCGGCAGGCATTGTGTTGTGAGGATTTACTCTTCTTCTCCCAGGTGTTGCAGAGGGCGGAACGGGTGTGCTATTTGCCGGAGCCCTTGTACCACTATGTTTTCCGGGAGGACAGCATCATCAACCGGCCCATAGATGAAAAGCGGTGCACCGTGCTTGCTGTTCTGGATGATATCTGTGAGAACGCGGCCCTGGATTTTCCGGGTATGGAGGCGGGCTTCCGGCAGGTGGCGTTGGACACAGCCGCGCGTCTTGCCATGCAGGCCGTGGAAGCGGGAGCGGCGGGGGGGCGCGGGGATTATCTGAAAAGATTCAGAGACCATACCCGCCGCCACTTCAGCCATAAGGCGTTGAGCCTCTGCCCGGACAGAAAGAGCATGGCGGCGGAACTGGCGCTGTTTATGGGCATACCCGCTTTTTGGTGCCTTGCCGCTGTCTACCGGGTGGTTAAGAAGCGGAAAGGCCTTGGCGGAATGGAGTGACAGACTGCATGGGGAAGACTGGGCATATTGCCAAAAATGTGAAATTTGCCGTGGCGGGGGAGCTCCTGCTGGCGGCGCTGAAGTTCATATCGCGCAGGGTGTTTGTGGTCCTGCTGGGGAAGGAGTACCTGGGGCTCAACGGACTGTTTACAGATATCCTCTCCATGCTGTCCCTGGCGGAGCTGGGCTTCAGTACCTCTATCACCTACAGCCTCTACCGCCCGGTGGCCCAGGGCGACACCCAAACCATCCAATCCCTGATGCGGTTGTACCGCCGGGTCTACCAGGTGGTAGCTGTGGCGGTTCTGCTGGTTGGCTTGGCCCTCACCCCATTCCTGGGTTTCTTTGTAAAAGAGATGCCAAAGGACATCCCTTATATCCCTCTGTTCTATATCCTCAGCTTGCTGAATGCCAGCGTTTCCTATTTTTTTGCCTACAAGTCCACCCTGCTTTTGGTAGACCAGCGGAAATATATTGAAACCACCATTCGTGGGGCTGTCAGCCTGGCCGCCGCCCTGGCGCAAATCCTGGTCCTTTATTTAACGGGAAGCTACCTGTACTACCTGCTCCTCTCCATCGAGGCAACTTTGGCTCAGAACATCATAATTTCCGCCCGGTCGAACCAGTTATATCCCTTTTTAAAAGAAAAAAAGCCCGGCCTCTCCCAAAGAAAACCCTGGATGAGATACGCCGGAACGTGCACGCCATGCTCCTTCACCGGATTGGCGGGGTGGCTGTGTTTAATACGGACAATCTGCTGATTTCCAAGTTTGTGGGGGTGGCCGCGGCCGGGCTGTACTCCAATTATATGATGATCCGGGGGTTCCTGAACATCGTCATCCGGGCGCTGTTCGACGTGATCACCCCTGCGATGGGGAATCTGTCGGCCACAGGACCGGAAGAACGTATGCAGGCGGCTTTCCGCAGGCTGAACTTTTTCTCGGGGTGGCTGTTCGGTTGGATGAGCGTGTGCCTGCTTTGCCTTTACGACCCCTTTATAGACCTTTGGCTGGGAGAGGGCTATCGGTTGCCCGGGCCGGCGGTCTTGCTGCTGGTGGTAAATTTTTATATGTCCAGCATGCGCGTCCCTGTGGACGACATGAAAGGGGTATTGGGGCTTTTCTGGGAGGACCGGTATAAATCCCTTCTGGAGGCGGCATTCAATCTGGTGGTCTCCCTGGCCCTTGCCCAGCGGTATGAGGTAGCGGGGATACTGGCCGGGACCTTAGCCAGCACGCTTGCCCTCCCCTTTTGGTGGGAACCGCTTGTTTTGTACCGCCGGGGCCTGCATATGCCGGTATGGAAATATTTTGTGGGCTATTCCGTTCAAATGGCGGTCACAGCCGCCGCCGGAGGGGCAACTTGGCTGCTGTGTTCCATGATGGGGGACGGCATAGGAGGCTTTTTGCTAAAAGCGCTGCTCTGTTTGGCCGTACCGAATGGGGTGTATCTGGTTGTGTACAGCCGCACAGAGGAACTGGCGTTTTTGAAAGAACAGGTCCGGAAGGCGGTAAAAAAGCGGTTCTTGCTCCGCTAAATCCCGCCGCGCTTGCGCCAGTGCGACCTTATCGTTCCGCCCGTCAACCGAATATATGTCCTCCGATATTTTCTCGACGGCCCTGGCCTCCCGGGCCCCGAGGAACACCACGCTGTCCAAGTTGCCTCAAATGATTTCCCCGTTTTTGGCGGCGAAATGGCAGCGGAAAAATCCAGACGGTTAGGGCTTGTTTGAAAATAGACTACTCGTCCCCGGACGGTCTGCATGCGGAACGGAGTTAAGTGCGGATTGCTTTTCCTGCGTGGACCTGGTATAATGTACTCCAGCGAGTACACGGAGAAGCCCGCACCAGACTTCTCCATAAAGATTTGTGATACAATTTCTTCCGTCGAGACAGAATGACAAATCGGAATTTCATAGAAAAAGCTGGGGGAGAAATCAGATGGAGAATTTTGGACTTTCAATGTTATGGTATTGGGCAGCATATTTTATTGTGACAAGCATAGGCGTATTGCACACAATTTTTAATATTATAGTGTTGCACATGAAGTCAATGAAAGACGGTCCGGGTATGGGAGAAGGATATGAAAAGACCAAGCCCTGGCATCCTTTGTATAATATCATTATTTTTCCTATATTTGCATATCTGTATTTTCATGGATTGGAAGCCATCACGTTATCCAATGTGATTGCCACAGCCCTTATTTGGGGAACGATAACAGTCGTATTTGACTTAATTGGGTGGGTCCTCATAAAGCATCCTTGGTCTTTAACATTCAAGGAGTTTTATATGGATTACCAACCTTGGATTACGTTAATTTATATCACAATCTATGCAAGTCCATTTATAACCTATGGAATGATCAATCTGTTCTAGTGGGCTTGGGGCGTCTTAAGGCAACACCGCACAAAGGCCGCCCTACAGCCTTTGCACACAATCTGACAGCTCTAGACTGATCAAAAAAAGCCAGTCCCCGCATGGGGGACTGCGGTCATGAAGTTATACTATATAATGCAAACCGCCCGGTGGCTCTATGACCTGCCGGGCGGTTTTCGTCGTTTCCTGCGCCTGAAAATTTTTCTCGCCCTTTTCTTTGCGGAAAATGGTTTTGCGCGCAAAACCCCGCGCCGCTGAACGCTCTGTTAGCGGAAAGGGAAAGTACCACCATCCCCCAGTGAAAGAGGCTAAGAAGATGGAAACCAACCCCCGCGACTATGGCGAACGGCGCAGGCTTGACGCCTTTTGCAAGACCGTATTTGAAGCATGAGGCAATCCACTACATCCGGAAAATAAAACGGCGGGCCACCGGAAAACATCCTTGGCGCCTCTGCCCCAGACAGCGAGACCGGCGAGGCCCTTGGTCCATCCCGGAGTGCCGTCCAGCGGCGCAGAACGAAGCCGCTGAAATTCCTGCGGACAAAACTGACAGCGAACAAGGCCAGCGGAAGTTTGCGGAGTGGCAGGAAGCAGCCAGCAAAGCTGAATAAACATAAAAAGCAACAGAGGCCAAGGCAAAAACCTTGACCTCCGCTATTCGTTTGACATCAAAGCCACACCATCACGGCAAAGCCGTCCTTAAAATAATAGGTGTTCGTCCAATGTCCATCTGGTGGACCCGAAGGGGATCGAACCCTCGACCTCCGCGTTGCGAACGCGGCGCTCTCCCAGCTGAGCCACGAGCCCATAAAATAAAACAATAAAATTAAAACTAACATCTTGCAGCAACTGCAACAACAGCCTTGTGGGTTGCGAACCGGCCGCGAAGCCGCCCGAGATACGCCCCCAAACAACAGCGAAAAATGTCCCAGTCAAACCACAAAACCCGGAAAAACGAATAAACAGCTTTCAGAATGCCCAACCAACCCCAGCCATTTCCACCGGATTCCGGAAATCCGGGTCATATAACCGCACCGGGCGGGCCCCCATCCGGGCGCAAAACACCAAATACAAGCATCCCTCCGGACAACGCATATATTCTACCACAAAAGCCGGCGGATGTAAAGAGAAAAATTTGTTTTTCAGGGATTTTTTTGCGAAGCCCCCCTGGCGCGCCGGTCCGCCGGGAGGAGATACGGGAGGATTTGCCAATTTCCGGTTGCTTTTTCCCGCAGCTTGGGTTATAATATACACAGACGCTTGCGGCCGGTCCCATCCCGGCCAAAATTTGAAATCGGAGGGAAACCCAATGCTTGTCTCTGCAAAAGAAATGCTCACCAAGGCCAAGGCCGGTAAGTATGCTGTCGGCCAGTTCAACATCAACAACCTGGAATGGACCAAGGCCATTCTCCTCACCGCGCAGGAGTGCAATTCCCCTGTTATTCTGGGCGTGTCCGAGGGCGCCGGCAAGTACATGTGCGGCTTCAAAACTGTGGCCGCTATGGTCAAGGCCATGATCGAGACCCTGAACATCACAGTCCCCGTGGCCCTGCATCTGGACCATGGCAGCTATGAGGGCGCCTTGAAGGCCATGGAGGACGGCTTCTCCTCCGTTATGTTCGACGGCTCCCACTATCCTATTGACGAGAACATTGAGAAGACCAAGGAGATCATCCGCATTGCCGGCGAAAAGGGCATCTCTGTCGAGGCGGAGGTAGGCGCCATCGGCGGCGAGGAGGACGGCGTTGTGGGCAGCGGCGAGGTGGCGGACCCCAGCGAGTGCAAGATGATTGCCGACCTGGGCGTCAACATGCTGGCCGCTGGCATTGGCAACATCCACGGCGTATACCCCGACAACTGGGCCGGCCTGAACTTTGACGTTCTGGCCCAGATTCAGGAGAAGACCGGGGCCATGCCCCTGGTGCTCCACGGCGGCACCGGCATTCCCGAGGACATGGTGAAAAAGGCCATCACCCTGGGCGTCTCCAAGGTCAATGTAAACACCGAATGCCAGCTGAGCTTTGCCGCCGCCACCCGCCAGTACATTGAGGCGGGCAAGGACCAGCAGGGCAAGGGCTTCGACCCCCGCAAGCTGCTGGCTCCCGGCTTCGAGGCCATCAAGGCCACGGTCAAGGAGAAGATGGAGCTGTTCGGCTCTGTGGACAAGGCCTGAGAAATTGGAATGAAGGAAAGCGAGGGCGGCACAGCGGCAACAGCGGTGCCGCCCTTTTCTGCAGGGAGGATGCCTATGACCGAGCTGACCCAGCTGCCCGGCCCGCTGCTGGCATGGTATGAAAAAAACGCCCGGGTTTTGCCCTGGCGCAGCGACCCCACCCCTTACCATGTGTTTGTCTCTGAGCTGATGCTGCAGCAGACCCGGGTGACTGCGGCGCTGGACTATTACCGCCGCTTTATGGAGGCCCTGCCCACTGTGGAGGACCTGGCCCGCTGCCCGGAGGACCGGCTCATGAAGCTCTGGCAGGGGCTGGGCTACTACAGCCGGGCCCGCAATTTGAAAAAAGCCGCCTGCCAGGTGGTGGAGGACTTCGGCGGGGCCTTCCCCAACGACTTTGCCCGCCTGCGGACGCTGGCCGGGGTGGGGGACTACACAGCCGGGGCCGTGGCCTCCATTGCTTTCGGCCAGCCGGTCCCCGCGGTGGACGGCAATGTGCTTCGGGTGGTCAGCCGCGTCACCGCCGACTGCCGGGACATGGCCCGCCCCCAGGTCAAGCGGGAGGTAGGGGAGGCCCTGCGGGCCGTCATGCCCCCAAACCGCCCCGGAGACTTCAACCAGGCCCTGATGGAGCTGGGAGCCCTGGTGTGCCTGCCCAACGGCGCGCCCCTTTGCGGCCAGTGTCCGGCGGAGGGCTTTTGCGCGGCAAAGACGCAGGGCATGGCCGGCCGTCTGCCGGTAAAGCCCCCCAAAAAGCCCCGGCGGGTGGAGGAGCGGGCGGTATATCTCATCTGCCGCCAGAACCGGGTGGCCCTGCGCCGCCGTCCCGCCCGGGGGCTGCTGGCCGGGCTGTGGGAGTACCCCAGCGGCCCGGCGGGCTGGCCCTGCCCGGTGGCCGGAGAGGCCTGCCTTGCGGGAGAGGCCCGGCATGTGTTCACTCATGTGGAGTGGCGCATGACAGCCTGGGCAGTAGAGGCGGCAGGGGAGGCCCTCCCCGAGGGCTGGGTCTGGGCAGCGGAGGCGGACCTGGCGGAGGTATACCCGGTGCCCAGCGCCTTTGGGGCCTTTCAGGGCTGGGTGGAGCGGCGGCTGAAAGCAGGGGAGTGAGCCCTGTTTCGAGAGCGTGAAGCCAGGCCTCCCTCCATCCCGTGACTGTTCGCAGTTTGTTTCAAATTTTTGGCTTTACAAAGCCGGCCTTTTCATGTACAATGAATGCAAGCATGGGCCGGCCCTCAGGGCCCGCCCGAACCGGATACCATATTAAATGAAACGGAGTGAGGCATATGTCCCTGAAATATCAGCGCGTCCTCTTAAAGCTCAGCGGCGAGGCCCTGGCCGGCCAGGCGGGCCACGGCATCGACTTTGACACGGTTGTGCGCATCTGCCAGCCGGTCAGGCAGCTGGCGGACCTGGGGGCGCAGGTGGCCATTGTGGTGGGCGGCGGCAATTTCTGGCGGGGCCGCAGCAGCGGCAAAATGGACCGCACCCGGGCCGACCACATGGGTATGCTGGCAACGGTGATCAACGCCCTGGGCGTGGCCGACGCCCTGGAGCAGCTGGGCCTGAGCGTGCGGGTGCAAACCGCCATCGCCATGCAGGAGCTGGCCGAGCCCTACATCCGCAACCGGGCGGTGCGGCACCTGGAGAAGGGCCGGGTGGTGGTGTTCGGCTGCGGCACGGGCAACCCCTTCTTCTCCACCGACACCGGCGCGGCCCTGCGCGCGGCGGAGATCGAGGCCGACGTCATCCTCAAGGCCACCATGGTAGACGGGGTGTATGACAGCGACCCCAAGAAGAACCCCAATGCCAAGCGGTATGACCGGCTGACCTTTATGGAGGTGCTGAACCAGAACCTGGGCGTGATGGACATGACGGCGGCGTCCTTCTGCAAGGACAGGGGAATCCCCTGGCTGGTGTTCAGCATTGAGGACCCGGAGAACATTGTAAGGGCGGCCCAGGGCGAGGCAGTGGGCACGCTGGTGGAATAAAGGGGAGACGGGAGTGAAAGGGAAGATAGAAACGCCATTCCTTCTCGCCCGGCAGACAGCCCCGCCGGGTCAAGCCAAGCATTTTCGTGTAAGAATGCTCTCAATAAAAACAGAATCCATCTTTCTAAAAATAATGAAAAGCACAGTCTCATACAGCGTCTGACAAAACCAAAACGAAAGGAAGCTTACCATGCCGGAAATGAAAGACGTATTCGCCAAAGCGGAAAGCAAAATGCAAAAGGCCGTCTCCCACCTGAAGGAGGAGTACGCCGCCATCCGGGCGGGCCGGGCCAACCCCGCCGTGCTGGACAAGATTACGGTGAACTATTACGACACCCCCACCCCCATCAACCAGCTGGCGGCAGTGGCTGTCACCGAGGCCCGGGTGCTCACCATCCAGCCCTGGGACGCCTCTGTGCTGCGGGCCATCGAGAAGGCCATCCAGACCTCTGACCTGGGGGTGAACCCCCAGAACGACGGCAAGCTCATCCGCCTCACCTTCCCGCCCCTGAACGAGGAGCGCCGCCGGGACCTGGTCAAGGAGACCAGCAAGCTGGCCGAGGAGGCCAAGGTGGCTGTGCGGTCCATCCGCCGGGACGCCATTGAGAAGCTGAAGGACATGAAAAAGAAGTCTGAGATTACCGAGGACGACCTGAAGCAGGCGGAGAAGAAGACCCAGGACCTGACCGACAAATATGTAAAGAACGTGGAGTCCTGCGCCGCAGACAAGGAAAAAGAGATCCTGGAAATCTAAGGGGAGGGCGCTATGCCAGAAAACACACTGCCGCCCCCTGCCCACATTGGCGTCATTATGGACGGCAACGGGCGCTGGGCCAAAAAGCATTTTCAGCCCCGAAGCATGGGCCACCGGGCCGGCGCCCGGAACTTCCGCACCATCACCCGCTACGCCTCCCGCATCGGGGTGAAATATCTCACCGTCTACGCTTTCTCCACCGAGAACTGGGCCCGCCCCGCCGAGGAGGTGGGGGCCCTCATGGGTCTTTTCAAAGACTACCTGCAAGAGGCCCTGCGGGACTTTATGGACGAGAATATCCGGGTGCGCTTTATTGGCGACACCAGCGCCTTTGCCCCAGAGCTTCAGGCGCTGATCCGGGAGGTGGAGGAGGCCAGCGCCCCCAAAACCGGCATGGTGCTCAACCTGGCCATGAACTACGGCGGCCGGGCCGAGCTGGTCCGGGGGGCGCGGCTGTTCGCCCAGGCGGTGGAAAGGGGAGAGGCCTCTCCCCAGGACCTGACCGAGGCGGGCTTTGCCCAATACCTCTACACCGGGGGCCAGCCCGACCCGGATTTGATCATCCGTCCCAGCGGAGAGCAGCGGGTGTCCAATTTTCTGCTGTGGCAGTGCGCCTACGCGGAGTTTGTCTACTTTGATATTCTCTGGCCGGACTTCAAAACCCAGGACCTGGACCGGGCCATTGCCATCTACCACTCCCGCCAGCGGCGGTTTGGCGGGGTGTAGCGCGTCAACGGGAGCGGGAAGGAAGGTCCTGAAAACAGCCCCCTCCTTGTCCCGGCCCAAGCTCCACAATATCAAGAAGAAAGGCGGGAACACCATGAAGCAGCGTGTCCTGTCCGGCGTTGTGCTGACACTGTTCGCGGCAGCCGTCATCCTGTTCGACCGGGTCTTTCCCTTGGCCCTGAATATCGCGGTGGGCCTCATCTCCGCGGCGGCGGTGGAGGAGCTGGCCCGGGCCCTGGGCCTGCAGCGCAAGTGGTTTCTCTACGCGCCCTCTCTGCTGGCGGCCGCGGCCGCGCCCTTTTGCAATGACGAATTCCAGTTCCTTATCTATTGTCTGTACACTCTGGTCGTGTTCGCGGCCATGATCGTCTACCACAACGAGACCACCTTCAAAGAGGTGGCTGTGCTCTACAGCATGGTGGTGCTTATCCCCTGCGCCCTGCGCACTTTGGTGGCTCTGCGAGAGCTGAACCGGGCCCACGGCATGTTCTATGTGCTCATCGCGGTGCTGTCGGCCTGGGCGGCGGACATGGGCGCCTATTTCGCGGGCACCCTGTTTGGAAAGCACAAGCTGTGCCCGGAGATCAGCCCCAAAAAGACCATAGAGGGCGCCATTGGCGGCACGCTGGCCGATGGGGCGGTGATGGTGCTGTGCGGGCTGTGGTTCTCCCAGGGCGTGTACCAGGGGGCAGTGGAGGTAAACTACTGGCTGCTGGCAGCTATCGGCCTGCTGGGCTCCTGGGTGTCCATTCTGGGGGACCTGAGCTTCTCCCTCATCAAGCGCAGCTGCCACATCAAGGACTTCGGCCAGGTAATCCCCGGCCACGGAGGCATATTGGACCGGTTCGACAGCGTAATATTCACCGCGCCCTTTGTGTACCTGCTGGCGACCTTCTTCCCCCTGGCGGGCGTTTAGGGGGCGGCATGGATATCGCCGTCAGGCCCCTGGGCCCGGGCATGGCAGGGGAGTTCTTCCGCTACTTTGAGGAGTGCGCCTTCCCCTGGGGCGACCCCCGGTCCAACTGCTACTGCCTGGAAAGCCGCCTGCCTGACGAGCAGAGGCTTCAAGAGGCCTTTGAACGCCGGGCCGCAGCCAAGGCTCTCATTGACAGCGGCCGGATGACCGGCTATCTCCTCTACCACGGGGAGCGGCCGGTGGGCTGGTGCAATGCCGGCGACAAGGTGGGCTATCCCCCTGTCTGCGAAAATCCCGAGCTGTTCACGGTCAAGCCGCGGCCGGGGCTCATCAAAATCATCTATTGTCTCGACATTGCGGAGGACTGGCAGGGGAGAGGCCTTGCCGGTCTGGCCATGTCCCGCTTTTTGACGGACGCCCGGGCCCAAGGCTTTGCCTATGCCGAGGGCTACCCCTTTGCCAACCAACGGTACCCCTGGCAGTACCCAGGGCCGGTGCGCCTGTATGAAGCATTCGGCTTCAGCTTTCTGCGGGAGGGGTCCCTGTCCCGGGTCTACCAGAAGGAGCTTACCGGCTGAGCCGCCTACAAAAGAAAGCCGCCCCGGGACAAAAGCCTCCTCACAGCGCCAAGCAAAAGGGACGAAAGCACCGGTCCCCCTTGTGCGCAAACCGGTTCGTAATGCGGAAGCCCCGCCCCAGGGCTTGTTTAAAAATAGAGAAAATGCCGGATTTTTGCCCCAGAGGAGGCGATCTCAAAGGAGAAGAACCGCTGTAGTTAGCTGCGCTAGCTACGTCAATCTCGCAATTAACGAGGATTGTCGCCGCAGAAAGCGACTGCTTAGGGGCAAAAAGACGGTGTTTTCGATTTTTCAAGCAAGCCTTAGAGTCTGTTTGAAAACCAAAGAAATGCCAGCTTTTTTGTTCGGGGCGGACGGTTTCAAGGCGAAAACCGCAAGAAATACTTTCGTGTTTCGAGGATTTTTAACACAGAAACCGTTTGTCACAGGAAAAAAAGACGGCGTTTCTGATCCCTCTCATCTGAAAGGAGGCCTGCCCATGAAAGCCCTCTCCCTGCTGGGCTCCACCGGCTCCATTGGCGCCCAGACCCTGGATGTGGTCCGGGGCCTGAACGCCGCCGGAGCAGAGCCCTGTACGGTGGCCGTGCTGGCCGCCCATTCCAATGTCCCCCTGCTAGAGCGTCAGGCCCGGGAGTTCCGCCCCCAGGCCGTGACGCTTTTTGACCCTGCCGCAGCCAAGGACTTCAAGGACCGCACCCGAGACCTTTCCATCCCCGTGTTCTCCGGCATCGAGGGCCTGTGCCGCGCCGCCGCCTGGGAGACTGCGGACGTCGTCCTGAACGCGGTGGTGGGCATGGTGGGCCTGCGCCCCACCCTTGCCGCCCTGGGGGCCAAAAAGCCTGTGGCTCTGGCCAACAAGGAGACTCTGGTGGCCGGGGGCGAGCTGGTCACCCGGGCCGCAAGGGAGAACCGCGTCCCGCTTCTTCCTGTTGACAGCGAGCATTCCGCGATTTTTCAGTGCCTGCGGGGCAATGAACGGTCCCAGGTGAAGCGGCTTCTCCTCACGGCCTCAGGGGGCCCCTTCTTTGGCAAAGCCAGAGAGGAGCTGGCCAATGTCACCCCAGAAATGGCCCTCCGGCACCCCAACTGGTCCATGGGGGCCAAGGTCACAATCGACTCGGCCACCATGATGAACAAGGGGCTGGAAGTGATGGAGGCCCGGTGGTTATTTGACCTGCCGGTGGAGAAAATACAGGTAGTGGTCCACCGGGAGAGCATTGTTCACTCCATGGTAGAGTACGCGGACAATGGGGTGATTGCCCAGCTGGGAGCTCCTGACATGCGCCTGCCCATCCAGTACGCCTTGACCTACCCAAACCGGCTTCCCTGTCCCGCGCCGGAGCTGGACCTGTTCCAGGTGGGAAGCCTGAGCTTTTTCCCGCCTGACACAGAGGCCTTCCCCTGCCTGTCCATTGCGGTGGAGGCCCTGCGCCGGGGAGGTCTGGCCCCGGCGGCGGTAAACGCTGCCAACGAGCAGGCGGTAGCGGCGTTTTTGCAGGGACGCATCGGCTTTTTGGAGATTCCGGAGCTGGCCGCCGGGGCCGCGGCCCGTCAGCCGGACTGTTCCGGGGCAGACAGCCTGGACGCGGTGCTGGAGGCGGACCGGGCCGCCCGGCAGTATGTAGAGACACAACTCAATGGGAGATGATTTTTTGCAGGCATTCAATGTGGCTTTTCTCATCATCATCGGGGTTTTGCTGTTCAGCTTCATTATTTTCTTTCATGAGCTGGGGCATTTCCTGTTTGCCAAGCTGGGGGGCATTCGGGTCAACGAGTTCTCTTTGGGCATGGGCCCCCGCCTCTTTGGCTTTCGCCGGGGAGAGACCGAGTACTCCCTCCGGGCGCTTCCCATTGGCGGCTTCTGCGCTATGGAGGGGGAGGACGAGGCCAGCGACCGGGAGGATGCCTTTGGCAGCAAGCCGGTGTGGAAGCGGGTCTTGGTGATTGTGGCCGGAGGCCTGTTCAACATTCTTCTGGGCCTTGTGATGATGCTGTTTCTGCTGGCCCCTCAGGAGGTGTACGCCACCACCACCATCTCCCAGTTCGCACAGGACTCGGCCTTGGCCCAGGCCGGCGCCCAGGTGGGAGACCGGATTGTGGAGATCGACGGCTACGCGGTCTACACAGACCGTGACCTGAGCTTTGCCATGGCCCTGGCAGACCCTGCCGCCCTGCATCTGGTGGTGGAGCGGCAGGGCCAGCGGGTGGACCTGGGAGACATTGCCATGCACACCCAGACCTTGGAGGACGGCCGGGAGGCGGTGGCCATGGACTTCTATGTTCAGCCTGAGCAGCGGACGGTTCTGGGCCTGCTGCGCCGGGCAGGGGCCGACACCTTCTCCATGACCCGCATGGTGCTTGAGAGCCTGAAGGGCCTGCTCACCGGGCGTTTCGGCCTTAACGAGATTGCCGGGCCGGTGGGCACTGCCCGGGCGGTGTCTCAGGCGGCGGGAGCGGGACTGGAGCAGGGCTTTGGCCAGGGGCTGAGCAACCTGGTTTTCATGATGGTGATGATCACGGTGAACCTGGGTGTGGTCAATCTCCTGCCCCTGCCCGCCCTGGACGGAGGACGCCTGCTGTTTTTGATCTGGGAGGGCGTTACCCGCCGTCCGGTTCCCCCTAAGTACGAGGGCTATATTCATGCGGCTGGGTTCATTCTTCTCATTGGCGTTATGGCGCTTGTTACCTTCCACGACGTTTTCCGGCTCATCACCGGCTAGTAGGTGACTGCGGAACCAATCATATATGGGGTTGTCCTATGGTGGGCGATTGACCCGTATAGAGATCCCTCACACAGCGTTTTATGTGGGCCCTACCGTCGGGTTCCTTTCTTCGCAAGCTTCGCTTGCTCAGCCGGCCCCCGAGGCCAGCGGCAGCGCCCCACCCCGCCCACCCCCAACGCTTAGAGACCAAGGGCACGGTCAAACGTCCCACCGGGACGTTTGACCCCCCTCCCGCGTCCCGGCTAGAATTTTTAAGAACCTGTATTCATAGGCGGAGGATGCCGGAGGGTCGAGGGATTTTGTCGCCCTGCAAGGCAAAAAATCGCAGGAATACTTGCCGTATTTCAAGATTTTTTAACGCAGCAGGACGGCAAAAGACCCGTCCCTCCGGCGTTCAACGCCTGTGAATACAGGCTCTAAGTCAAGCCCCCCACTTCAACACAGCCAAAGCCAACCCCCTCAAGAACCTTCCATTTTCCCTTCATAAAGGAGCATATTATGCAAAGACGAACCTCAACCCAGGTCACAGCCGGCGGCGTGAAGATCGGCGGCGGCGCACCTATCCCCGTCCAGTCCATGCTCAGCGTCCCCTCCGCCAACGTCCCCGCCAGCGTCCGCCAGGCCAAGGCCCTGGAACAGGCTGGCTGTCAAATCCTCCGCATGGCCATCCCCGACATGGCCGCGGTACATAACCTGATCCCGGCGGTCAAAAAGGCCGTTTCCATCCCGCTGGTGGCCGACATCCACTTCGACTACAAGCTTGCCCTGGAATCCACCGCCGCAGGCATCGACAAAATCCGCATCAACCCCGGCAATATCGGCGGCGACAGCCGGGTCAAGGCCGTGGCGGACGCCTGCCGCCAGCGGGGCGTGCCCATCCGCATCGGGGTCAACGACGGCTCTCTGGAAAAGCACATTCTGGCCAAATACGGCCACCCCACCCCGGAGGCTCTGGCCGAGAGCGCCCTCTACCATGCCTCCCTCCTGGAGAAGTTCGACTATACCGACATCGTTCTCTCCATGAAGGCCTCCTCGGTCGACTTCACCATCCAGGCCTACCAGATTGCCGCCCAGCGCTGCTCCTATCCCCTGCACCTGGGCGTCACCCACGCGGGCACGGCGCGCATGGGGCTCATCAAGTCGGCCATGGGCATTGGCAGTCTTTTGCAGCAGGGCATTGGCGACACCCTTCGGGTCTCCCTCACCGCCGACCCGGTGGAGGAGGTCCGGGCCGGGGCGGACATTCTCCGGGCCCTGGGCCTGCGCCGGGGGGTGAAGCTCATTGCCTGCCCCACCTGCGGCCGCACCCGCATCGACCTGATTCCCCTGGCCCAGAAGGTGGAGGCCGCGCTCTCCGGCTGCCACAAGGACATTACCGTGGCAGTGATGGGCTGCGCGGTCAACGGCCCCGGCGAGGCCCGAGAGGCCGACGTGGGCGTCGCCGGGGGCAAGGGCGAAGGCCTGATCTTCCGCAAAGGGGAGATTCTCCGCAAGGTCCCCGAAAACCGCCTGCTGGACGAGCTTCTGGCCGAGGTGGACAAGCTATGAGGGCGGAGGCTTATCACACCCCCATGGGGGAGATTCACTACTGGGTCGGCGACGCCGCAGAGGACAGGCCCTGTCTGGCCATGCTGCCCGGCCTGACGGCCGACCACCGCCTGTTTGACCGCCAGACCCAGGCCCTGGGCGGCATATACCGCTGCCTGGTATGGGACGCCCCGGCCCACGGCGCGTCCCGTCCCTTTTCGCTGGACTTTTATATGGACGAGCTCACCGGCTGGCTCCACGAGATATTTATAAAAGAGAAATTTGACCGGCCGGTCCTGGTGGGCCAGTCCATGGGCGGCTATATTGCCCAGGCCTACATCAAGCGTTATCCCGGCACGGTAAGGGGCTTTGTGTCGGTCGACTCCGCGCCCCTCAGCCGAAGCTATTTTTCCGGCTGGGAGCTGGCCATGCTGAAGCACGCCTATTGGCTGTACCGGCCCATCCCCTGGGGACTGCTGCAAAAGCTGGGCAGCATGGGCACAGCGCAGTCCCCCTATGGCCGGGGGCTGATGGCGGACATGATGAAGGCCTATGCCCCCAAGGAATACTGCCGGCTGGCCGCCCATGGCTACCGGCTGCTGAGCTTGGCTGTCACAGCCCACGGCGACAGCGAGCCCGACTGCCCCAGTCTTTTGCTCTGCGGGGAGAAGGATGGGGCAGGTTCCTCCCGGCGGTATAACCGGGCCTGGGCCCGGCGGGCAGGCCACCGGCTGGTCTGGCTGAAGGGGGCGGGGCACAACTCCAACACAGACGCGCCAGAGGAGGTCAACCGTCTGCTGCAAGACTTTGAAACAAATCTAAAAACGCCAGTACAAGGCTAGGGCTTGTTTGAAAATAGAGGAAATAACGGAATTTTGACCAGAAGCGGTCAGCTTCAAGGAGAAAACCGCAAGGAATACTTGCGTATTACGAGGATTTTCGACGCAGAAGATGGCTGCTTCTGGGTAAAAAGACGGCGTTTTCGGTTTTTTAAACAAGCCCTAGGTTAGGTATGTTTGAAAACCAAAGAAATGCTGTATTTTTGGCCAGAAATGAGGGATTTCAAGAAAAAAAAAACAAGAAAGACTGCCGCCTTTCCGGAATTTTTACGCCGAAAGCACCGCTTCTGGTCAAAACAGACCGTATTTCGGTGTTTTTAAACATACTCTAGAGCTTGTTTGAAGATAGAGGAAATGACTTTTTTGACAAGAGGTCTGCTTTAAGGAAAGAAACCAAGATTTTCAACGCGGAAGACGGCCCCTTCTGGGCAAAAAGACGGCGTTTTCGATGGTTCAAACAAGCCCTGACTCTCACCACCACCCAAAGGCGCG
>NZ_JBQISV010000018.1:0-13655 GCF_056800975.1 Acutalibacter sp. | reverse complement strand
AAACCCCCGGTCCAGGACAGAACTCAGGTGGGTTTTCAAGACAGAAGCCCCTGAGCTCACGATGCGAACGCAACCGCCGGAGACAGCCTTAACGCCGCAGGCCAAAACAGGCTCAAGCGCGAACCGCCCCAGTTTCATTCTCGCAGAAAGGCGCGAAACCCCCGGTCCAGGACAGAACTCAGGTGGGTTTTCAAGACAGAAGCCCCTGAGCTCACGATGCGAACGCAACCGCCGGAGACAGCCTTAACGCCGCAGGTCAAAACAGGCTCAAGCGCGAACCGTCCCATTGTCATACTCGCAGAAAATGAAAATCCATCCCCCATCCTACCATAACGCCGCAAATGTTTATAAATACTTTATAAATTGTTTTGCGCGACAGCCGCATCTGTAAAAAGAGGCCCTTCACGCTGCTTTTATTGCAAAAAAGGCCTGCAAAATGTTCTTTTTTTGACGATTTTTAGGCCCAAAGCGTCAAAAAACCATGCCGAAACCGTAACTGAATTGTGTCTGAACTGTAACTAAACGATGAACGAGGGAGGCGCCGGCAAGTGAAAGAGATCATCACCATTCAGCACTGCCAGTCCCAGCAACATGTCAACGGTATGATGGGCGGCTGGAACGACTGGGAGCTGACCGAGCTGGGCCATGCCCAGGCCCAGCGGCTGGGGGAGCGTTTGGGCAAAGAGCTACGGGGCAAGTCCGTGAAAATTTATTCATCTGACCTGAAAAGAGCCGCTCAAACTGCCGCGCCTTTGGCAAATGTGCTGGGTCTTGACGTGGCGTACCGCCAGGAGCTGCGGGAGCGCAACGGCGGTCCGCTGATGGAAGGGAAGTCAAAGGCCTGGTATCGGGAGCACCGGGAAAACGCCGGGTATCTGGCGGACCAACGCCCTCTGCCCGGCATGGAGACCAAGCGGGAGCTCTACCAGCGTATCTACAAGATATATGAAGAGGCGGTAGAAGCCACAGAGGATATTGTGGTCCTAGTGTCCCATGGCGGGGCCTTGGGCGTGTGGAATATTCTGTGGCTGGGCCTGCCGCCGGAGGCCATGAACAGCTGCGGCATCCAGGGCAAGGCCGGGTCGGTGGGCCGGTTCAGCCGCTTTGAGGAGAGCGGCATGCGCCGCATCACCTGCGTGGGGGACTTATCGTACATCCAAGACTAACAGGCCGGGCACGGCAGGAAGGGGAGCCACATGACCATCGGAGATTTTTTTGACAAGGAGCTCAAGGGCAGGTCCTTTCCGCCGGAGGTTTTAGCGGGGGAGCTGGAGCAGATCGGCATAAACCGGGGAGACCGCAGCATGGAGGTCTTCGCCCGGTTTTCTCAGTTTGTAGAGTACCCTCATCTACAGCAGCTGGCCAAGGCCCTGGCCGGTAGTGCCCTGCGCCGGGTGCAGCTGCTGCCCCGGTTCCCGGCGGAGAGCTTTTCGCCGGAGCGGCTGGACTCTCTGGCGGCTGCGCTGAAGGAGGAGGACGCCACCCTCAACGGCAGCCTGCGGGGGGCCGCCGCCCAGCTGGACCCCACCAAAAACTGCCTGACTGTGGCCCTGGCTCACGGGGGCTATGAGCTGCTGAAGGCCCACGGCACCGCCGGGCAGATGGAGGCCCTCATCTCCCGGTGGTTTGGGGTGCAGTGCACGGTGCGGTTTGGGGGCAAGCTGGCGGTGAAGGAGGGCGACGGCTCTCTGGTGGAGCAGGCGCACCGGGAGGAGGTCCTTCGTCAGCGGGAGGCTGTGGTGCGGGAGCTGGAGGAGTATGAGGAGGCCATGGCAGACCAGAATGCCAAGCGCACGGTAGAGGTCCGGGAGGGGGAGAGCCTGATGCCCCAGGTTTTGCTGGACAGCGCCCGCCCCCTGCTGGGGCCGGCGCCCAAAAACAAGCCGGTCCCCCTGAGCAGCCTGAGCCTGGAGCTGGGAACTGCCGTGGTGTGGGGGGAGATATTCGACCTGGAGAGCAAGGAGACCCGGGACAAGAGCCGAAAAATCTATTCCATTGACATCACCGACTACACAGGCTCCACCACCCTGAAAATCATCCAGGACGCCAGCCAGTGCAAGGAGCTGGACAAGCTGAAAAAGGGGCAGTCTCTGCTGGTGCGGGGCAACCTGGAATATGACAAGTACGACCGGGAAAACGTGATGCGCCCCAGAGCCATTGCCACGGTGGACCAGGTGCGGGTGGTGGACAACGCCCTGGAAAAGCGGGTGGAGCTGCACCTGCACACCAGCATGTCTGACATGGACGCCATTACCCCTGCCGGGGAGCTGGTGGCCCAGGCCCACAAATGGGGGCAGAAGGCCATTGCCATCACGGACCACGGGGTGGCCCAGGCTTTCCCCGAGGCCATGCTGGCTGAGGAGGCCATCCGTAAGGAGGACCCGGACTTTAAGGTCATCTACGGGGTAGAGGCCTATTTTGTCAACGACCTGGTCCCTGCTGTCACCGGGGCCACAGAGCGCCCCCTTACCGGCGAGTTTATCTGCTTTGATTTGGAGACCACGGGACTGTCCCCCAAAAAGGACCGGATCACGGAGATCGGCGCGGTGCGGGTGAAAAACGGTCAGGTTTTGGAGCATTTTGACACCTTTGTGGACCCGGAGCGGCCCATTCCGGCCAAAATCACCCAGTTGACCGGTATTACCGACAGCATGGTGCAGGGGGCCCCCAAGGAGGCGGAGGCCCTGGAAATGTTCTACCGCTTCTGCGGGGAGGCCCCTGTGCTGGTGGCTCATAACGCGGGGTTTGACACCGGGTTTCTCCGGGCGGCAGGGGCCCGGTCGGGCGTTCCCTTTGAGGCCCCCTATATTGACACGGTGCCTATGTGCCGCTCGCTTCTCAAGGATATCAAGGACTGCAAGCTGGACACTGTGGCCCGGTATCTGAAGCTGGGAGACTTTAACCACCACCGGGCAGACGACGACGCGGCGGTGTTGGGGGAGATCTTCGTCAACCTGGTCCGGCGGCTGCGGGAGGACCAGGGGGCTGAGACCGCGGCCCAGGTGAACGCGGCCCTGGCTGGGGGCGACCCCAAAAAGCTGCGCAGCTACCACCAGATCATTCTGGTGAAGAACCACACCGGGCTGAAGAATCTGTACCGGCTCATCTCCGCCGGGCATCTGGAATACTTCAACAAGCGGCCCCGCACCCCCAAAAGCCTGCTGATGAAGCACCGGGAGGGGCTGATCATCGGCAGCGCCTGCGAGGCGGGGGAGCTGTTCCGGGCCATGGTGGACGGGGAGAGCTTTGAGAGCCTGTGCAAAATCGCGGCCTTCTACGACTACCTGGAAATACAGCCCATTGGCAACAATATGTTTATGGTGCGCAACGGGGACACGGACGAGGAGGGTCTGCGGGAGTATAACCGCACCATTGTGCGCATTGGCGAAAAGCTGGGCAAGCCTGTGGTGGCCACCGGCGATGTGCACTTCAAGGACCCCAAGGACGCGGATTTCCGGCGGGTGATTATGAAGAATTTCACCGATGGAGACCAGCAGGCGCCCCTTTATATGCGCACCACGGCGGAGATGCTGAAGGAATTTGAATACCTGGGCAAGGAGAAGGCCTTTGAGGTGGTGGTAACCAACCCCAACAAAATCGCGGACATGGTGGACCATATCCGGCCGGTGCCCATGGGCAATTTCCCGCCCTTTATCGAGGGGGCCCAGGAGCAGCTGGTGGAGATTACCTGGCGGCGGGCCAAGGAGCGGTATGGAGACCCTTTGCCGGAGATTGTGGAGGCCAGGCTGAACAAGGAGCTGAACTCCATCATCAAGCACGGGTTTTCGGTGCTGTACATGACCGCCCAGAAGCTGGTGGCGGACAGCGAGGAGCACGGCTATCTGGTGGGGTCCCGGGGGTCGGTGGGGTCCTCCTTTGTGGCGAGCATGTCGGGCATCTCAGAGGTGAACCCCCTGGAGCCCCACTATGTCTGCCCCCACTGCAGGTACAGCGAGTTTATCACCGACGGCAGCTTTGACTCGGGCTTTGACCTGCCCCCTAAAAACTGTCCCCAATGCGGGGAGCTGATGGACCGGGACGGGCATACCATCCCCTTTGAGACCTTTCTGGGCTTTGACGGGGACAAGGTGCCGGATATTGACCTGAACTTTTCCGGAGAGTATCAGAGCGGGGCCCACCGGTACACGGAGGTGCTGTTTGGCCGGGACAATGTGTTTAAGGCCGGGACCATCTCCACGGTGGCGGAGAAGACCGCCTACGGCTATGTGAAAAGCTACGCCGAGGAGCGGGAGCGCACCCTGCACAAGGCGGAGGAGAAGCGGCTGGCTCTGGGCTGCACAGGGGTTAAGCGCACCACAGGCCAGCACCCTGGGGGCATGATCGTTGTCCCCCGCAGCATGGAGGTTTACGACTTCTGCCCGGTGCAGCACCCGGCCAATGACCGGAAGTCCCCCAACATCACCACCCACTTTGACTTCCACTCTATTCACGACAATGTGTGCAAGCTGGACGAGCTGGGACATGATGTGCCCACCATCTACCACTATTTGGAGGAGTACACCGGCATACCGGTGATGAAGGTGAGCATGAGCGACCCGGAGGTGATGAGCCTGTTCAGCTCGCCGGCGGCTTTGGGCATTACCCCCGAGGACATTGGAGGGGTGAAGACCGGCACCCTCTCTCTGCCGGAGCTGGGGACCCCCTTTGTGCGGGGTATGCTGGAGGAGTGCAAGCCCACCCGGTTCTCCGACTTTTTGCAGATTTCGGGGCTGTCTCACGGCACGGATGTGTGGCTGGGGAATGCCCAGGAGCTGATTCGGGACGGAACCTGCACCATTTCAGAGGTCATCGGCACCCGCGACCAGATTATGGTGTACCTGCTGAACAAGGGGATGGACCCGAAAATGTCCTTTAAGATTATGGAGATTGTGCGAAAGGGCAAGGCGGGCAAGCTGCTGACCCAGGAGCATATTGCGGCCATGAAGGACCACAATGTCCCCCAATGGTATATTGACAGCTGCTTTAAAATCAAGTACATGTTCCCCAAGGCCCATGCGGCGGCCTACATGATTGCCGCCCTGCGTCTGGGCTGGTACAAGGTGCACAGGCCCATTGAGTTCTACGCGGCCTATTTCACGGTGCGCAGCGACGACTTTGACGGGGCCACGGCTTTGGGAGGCCGGGACCAGGTGGCGAACCGGATGCGGAACCTGGACCAGAAAATCAAGAACCGGGAGGCCAGCGCCAAGGAGGAGGCGGAGTTTGACACCCTGCAAATCATCAACGAGATGATGGCCCGGGGGATTGAGCTGCGCGGCGTGGACCTGTACCGGTCGTCGGCCACCCAGTTTCTGGTGGAGGATGGGAAAATACGGCTGCCCTTTTCCAGCCTGAAGGGCGTGGGCGAGTCAGCGGCGGAGAGCTTGGCCCAGGCCAGGGAAAGCGGCGGGGAGTACATTTCGGTGGATGATTTGCAGAGCCGGGCAAAGGTGTCCACAGCAGTGATAGATACCCTGCGGAGCGTGGGAGCGCTGAAGGAGCTGCCGGAGAGCAGCCAGATAACGCTGTTTTAGAGAAAACCTGACGGGGAGCCCCGGCCGGGGTCCAGGGGGGCTTGCCCCCAAGCCGCAGTACACAGCAAGATTCCGAAAGCTAGGAAAGCCGGGCTTTCCTAGCTTTCGGAGAGAGGCGGGCGTACCGCACCAGCGTTGGGGGGCTAGGCGTTCCCGGAAGATGCCGCCTGCGGGCGGAGCACTTCCTCACTGCGTTCGGCCGGCTCCGCTGGCTGACGGGTTCTGCGAGTTAGGTTGAGGGAGGCTGCGGCTGGCAAGGTCGCCAGCCGCCAGGGGTCTCGGCTGCCGGCTCGGTCGGTTCGCAGCTTGCGTGCCACTGGCACACGCTCACCCCCCGACGAGGGAACGTCCCACTGAGACGTTTTCCTACCCTCCTGCGTTTGCTCACGCGATTTAAGGTCAAGGGCTAAGGTCGTGGGACTCTGTCCCACACCCTGCCACCTTTTGAAAAAGGTGGACGAAAACTTCCGATTTTGCCCTCAGCTGGGCTTTATCTTAATATTATTTTTTCAGGAGGCCATTCCATGAAATCTTTTATCAAGCCCCATTCCCTTCGTCCCGGCGACACCATTGCCGCCATCTCCATTTCCGGCGGCCGCGCCGGTGACCCTGACCTGCTCTGGCGTTATGAGCTGGGCAAAAAACGCCTGGAAGAAGACTTTGCCCTCCACGTGGTGGAAACCCCTCACGCTCTCCGCGGCGCCAAGTACCTTTACGAGAACCCTCAGGCCCGGGCCGAGGATTTGCACTGGGCTTTGGAAAACCCCTCTGTCAAGGGCATTATCGCCAACATGGGCGGGGACGACTCCTACCGGCTGCTGCCTTACATTGACTATGAGCTTATCCGCTCACACCCCAAAATCTATATGGGCTTCTCCGACATCACCACCACCTGTATGGTGTTTGCCCACGCGGGGGTGATGAGCTATTACGGCCCCAGCCTGCTGACCCCCATCGCCCAGCCCGGGAGCCTGGACGCCTACACCAAAGCCGCCATAGAGCGGGCCCTGTTCTCCGGGGAGGCCATTGGCCGGGTGGAGCCTTGCGGAAGGTTCACCCCCATTGAGTGGCGGGATTTGCCGGAGAGCGAGATTCCCTGGCAGGAGAACACTGGCTATCAGGTGGTGCAGGGCAGCGGTAGGGTCTGCGGAAGGCTGATAGGCGGCTGCATGGGCCCCTTGCAGCAGATCATGGGCACAGAGGTGTTCCCGGGCCGGGAGCTTTGGGAGGGGAGCATACTATTTATGGAGAACCTCTCCCCCTATAACAGCGCCCTTGCCGCGCTCCACGGCTGGCGGGCCCTGGCGGCTTGCGGGGCATTGGAGTTATGCGCCGGAATCATTACCCCCGCTATGGGCAATGAGGATAGGGAAGTGCTCTTAAAGGTATTGAAGCATGAAGTACACCGGGAGGATTTGCCGGTACTTTCCGGCGTGGACTTCGGCCACCGGACGCCTATGACGGTTCTGCCGGTGGGGGCAATGGCGGCGTTGGACTGTACAGAGGGCAGCTTGACGATTTTGGAGAGTGGGGCAGTCTGAACCACAATATTTTATTACTGTGATATGTTAATTTGATAAATCGCTTGACAAATGAACCGAAATAGTTTATTATAGCAGCACAGTAAATTATTTGGGAGCAGGTCGACATGAGAAATTATACAAAGCTTACCCCCGAGGGCGTGCGGGACGTGCTTTTTGAGGAGTGCCGCGCCCTGGGGGAGGCCAGACGGCGGCTGAGGGAGCTGTTCACCCGCCGGGGCTACCGGGAGGCCATGACCCCCGGGCTGGAATATTACGACGTGTTCAATCTGCCGGGGGCGGCCATCCCCCAGCAGGAAATGTATAAGGCGGTGGACAGCGCGGGGCGGCTGCTGGTGTTCCGGCCAGACTCCACCCTGCCCATGGCCCGCATGGCTGCGGCCCGGCTGCAAAGCCACCGCCGGCCCATCCGGCTATACTACGGGCAGAGCGTGTACCGCAGCTGGCCGGCGTTGTCGGGCCGGGGGCATGAGGCGGCGCAGATGGGCGTGGAGCTGCTGGGGGCCGGGGGGCTTCGGGCAGACCTGGAGGTCATCTGCACAGCGGTGGAGGCCCTGCGGGCTGTGGCCGGGGACTTCCGGCTGGAGCTGGGTCATGGGGGGCTGTTCCGTCTGCTGGCGGGCCGGCTGGCAATGGCTCCCGGCCTCCGGGAGGAGATCCGGTCGACCATAGAGGCCAAAAACTATGGGGCCCTGGGCGAGCTGCTGGACCCCTTGGGAGACAGCCCGGAGGCCCGGGCGGTCCGGCTGCTGCCCCGGATGTTTGGGGGGGAGGAGGTCTTTGACCAGGCGGAAGGCCTGGGGCTGGACGGCCCTGCCCGGGAGACCTTGGAGTATCTCCGGTCGCTGTACATGTCCCTGAAAAAGCTGGGGCTGGGCGGCCGGCTGATGGCGGACCTGGGGTTGGTGCAGCGCAACGACTATTACACCGGGGTGGTGTTCAGCGGGTATGTACACGAGCAGGGGGGGGCGGTGCTCACCGGGGGCCGGTACGACGGGCTTTGCGGCAGGTTTGGACCGGAGATGCCCGCGGCGGGCTTTGCCATGGACCTGGACGCGGCGGCTCAGCTGCTGCTGCCCCAGCTGCCCCCGGAGGAGCCGGCACAGGTGCTGGTCCACGGAGAGCCGGGGTTTGAAACCGAGGCCCAGCAGGCCCTTTTGCGGCTGACCGGCCAGGGGGTTCCCTGCGAGGGCTCGGTGTGGGAGAGCTTGGAGGAGGCCATACAATATGCGGCGCGGGGGGGCATTCCTCGGGTGCTGCGGGTAGGGCAGTCGACAGAAGAAATTGTTGTGGAGAGAGGGGCTCGGGTATGAGGCCGCTGCGAATCGCGTTGACAAAGGGGCGGCTGGAAAAGTCCACCGCAGAGTTGATGGAGCGGGCGGGGCTGGACTGCTCGGCTTTGCGGGACAAGGGCCGGCGGCTGATTCTGCCAGTGGGCGGAGGCCTGGAGGCGGTGCTGGCCAAGGCCCAGGATGTGATCACCTATTTGGAGCACGGGGTGTGCGACCTGGGGGTGGTGGGCAAGGACGTGATTATGGAGCGGGGGGGCCAGTTTTTTGAGATACTGGACCTTCGCTTCGGGCGCTGCGGGTTTGCGCTGGCGGCGCCGGCGGGAGCGGATTTTTACGGGGGATATCAGGGGAAGACCATTGCCACCAAGTACCCTAATGTAGCCCGGCGTTTTTTTGAGAGCAAGGACATGGATGTGCGGGTGATCAAGATTGAGGGCTCGGTGGAGCTGGCGCCGCTGCTGGGGCTGGCAGATGGGATTGTAGACCTGGTGGAGACCGGGGCGACCCTGCGGGAGAACGGGTTGGCGGTGGTAGAGCCGGTGGCCGAGGTTTCGGCGCGGCTGATTGTGAACGCGGCCAGCCTGAAGCTGCGAAAGGAAGAAATTGAAGCCCTGGCATCAACCCTAGAGCAACACCTTATATCGCCAGCGTGACGCTGGACCCAATTCGCGGGGCGCGTTGGCACGCCAACGCTGCGGGGGTGCGAACAGCTGGGTTGATGGTCGCGGTTTGGGGGTGGCTGATGATCAGCGGGGCTTTTTTTAGGGCGCTTTTGTGTGACTTTGGTGGTAGAGCTGGTATCGCGGGATGGGAAGTTATTTGTCCTCGCGCGGTGGGTGCGCGAATTGAAAGTCTTTGAAGATTCTTAAGAAACTTTCTACAGAAAGTTTCTTAAGCCGCCGGAGGCGGCCTTGACCTTGACCTTAAAACACCTCCGAAAGCGCAGGAAGATAGAGAAATGTCCCAGTGGGACATTTCTCGTAAGAGTCTCGGCTTTGCCTCGGTCGGTTCGCAGCTTGTCTGCCACCGGCAGACGCTCACCCCTCGCCGGGGGTTTCTTATCGAATGGGAGCGAAGCGGACATTCGACAATGCCCTTAAAGCCCTAAGCGTTGGGGGCGGGCGGGGTGGGACGCTGCCGCTGGCCTCGGGGGCCGCCTGAGCAAGCGAAGCTTGCGAAGAAAGAGCCCCCGACGGTAGAACCCACGCCAAACGCCGTGTGAGGAAGCTCTACACGGGTCAATCGCCCGCCAAAGGATAAGCCCACATATAAAAAACCTTTTTGCAGAGCAGAAGCGTCAGCTGTCAAAAAAAAGAAAATTCTGCCAGGTGTGGAATTTCCCCCGCGCGGTGCAAAATAACAAGGTCACAAGCCCCAAAGAGCCCATAAAAAAGCCGACCCGAAAGGAGTGAACGCCTATGCCAGCCGCGGGAAGAACCGCCAGAGGCCTGAGCCGGGTGCCGGAACGCCCGCGAGATGAATCTCGAGATTCATCTCGGGGGTCATCTCGGGAGTTGCCCCAGAGAACGCGCCGCCGGACGCCCCGCCGGAGAAAGATGAAGTTCGCCCTGTTCAGCCTGGGCAGCGGGATGGATATGCCCCTGTTCGTGTTTGTGATGGTGCTGCTGGCCATTGGCCTGGTGATGCTGTTCTCTGCCAGCTATGCCGACAGCTATTACCGCGAGGGCAACAGCTATTACTATATCTCCCGTCAGGCGGGGTTTGCGGCCTTTGGGGTGGCGGTGATGCTGGCCGCCTCGGCAGTGGACTACCACCACTACCACAAGCTGGCCCTGCTGGTAACAGGCGTCACGGTCATCATGCTGCTGATGGTGCTGATTTTCGGCCGGGTGCTGGGCATCCAGTCCATTGCCCCCAGCGAGGGCGTGGCCTACCGCTGGCTGAATCTGGGCGTCCAGTTCCAGCCCTCGGAGATTGCCAAGTTTGCGCTGATTCTGCTGTTCGCCCACATGATCTCCATTTACGCGGACAAAATGGACACCTTCCGGTATGGGGTGCTGCCCTTTGTGGGGGTGCTGGGGATGTTCGCGGCGCTGGTGTTTTTGGAGAACCACATGTCGGGCACGCTGATCATTCTGGCCCTGGGAGCCATTATGATGTTTGTGGGCGGAACCAAGCCCCGGTGGTTTGTCATTGGCGGCATAGCGCTGGCGCTGCTGCTGGGAGCTTATCTGCTGCTGGGGGGCAAGGACGAGAGCGGCGAGGGCGGCGTGTACCAGATGGACCGGGTGGCCGGGTGGCTGGACCCCTTCGGGGAGAAGTCCACAGGGCCGGACAGCAACGACACCTGGCAGATCAAGCAGTCGCTGTATGCCATTGGGTCGGGAGGCATTTTCGGGGTGGGGCTGGGCCAGTCCCGGCAGAAATACATGTACCTGCCCAAGCCCCAGAACGACTTTATTTTCGCCATTGTCTGCGAGGAGCTGGGCATGGTGGGGGCCCTGGTGATTATGATTCTCTTTGCGCTGCTGGTGTGGCGGGGGGTATATGTGTCCCTTCACGCCCGAGACCGGTTCGGGACCATGCTGGGGCTGGGGCTGATTTTTCAGGTTGGCCTGCAGGCGGTGCTAAACATCTGCGTGGTGACCAACACCATCCCCAACACCGGCATCAGCCTGCCCTTTTTCAGCGCGGGGGGCACCTCGCTGGTGATGCTGCTGGGCCAGATGGGCATTCTGCTGAACATCTCCCGCAGCGCCACCGTGGAGAGGACGTAGAGAGGGGCTGCAGTCTGAATAGCAGAAAGAATGGACGTTTTTTGACCGCCGCCTGCATGGGACGGTGAGGAGCGTCAACCCCCATAAGATGGGCTGCGCCGGGGCGTTTTCCTCCTTTGCAGCCGGTAACTGCCCAAGGAGTGGGGGCCGGAATTCTGGACCTGAGCTGCGGGACCGGGCTTGAGCCGGGTGCGGCTTGTCGCACACACCCTGGGCCCGGGCGGCTGGCATTGACCCGCCCCCGGTATGCCGGAGCGGCTGAAGGAGAAGCCCCGGGACGCGGCCCGGATTTGCGGCTTCCATTTTGACACACCCTTTCCCGGAGAGCAGGGCCGTGTCAGTGAAGCCGCGACACTGCTTTACCGAGAATGAGAAGCAGCCCCCTGTACCGCCAGCTCTTTCAGGGGTCGAAGCCAGAAGTTGTTCTTTCTGACAGACAGCTTCGCCCCGCAAACAGAGGCGGAGCTTCGGCAGCTGCGGGTGTAGGTGGGGCGTTCTACCTCACCCTGGGCTGTGGGGCGCAAGACAGAGCCCCCGGGGAGGCGGGCTTTTCTGCGGCGGAGAGACTGGGCCGCTGGGGCAGCCACGCTGCCCTGGGGGCCAAAGCATAAGAGAGGTTGGAGATTTTTATGAAGGTACTGTTTACCGGCGGGGGCACGGCGGGGCACATCAACCCGGCTTTGGCTGTGGCCGGATATCTCAAGCAAAAGGAGCCGGATACCCGGATTCTTTATGTAGGCAACCGGGGGGGCATGGAGGAGCGGCTGGTGCAGCGGGCCGGGTACGACATGGCCTTTATCACCATCTCCGGCTTTCAGCGCAGGCTGACCCCCCAGAATATCAAGCGGAATTTTCAGACAGTGGGGCGCATGTTTGCCGCTGCCGCCGAGACCAGAAAAATCATCAAGGACTTTGCCCCGGACCTGTGCGTGGGCACCGGCGGCTATGTCAGCGGCCCGGTGGTGTGGGAGGCCGCCCGCATGGGGGTGCCCTGCGTCATTCACGAGTCCAACGCCTACCCGGGCGTTACCACAAAAATGCTGGCCAAGTCGGTGAAGGCCCTGCTGCTGGCTGTGCCCGATGCCAAAAGCTATTTCAGCGGCAAGGTCAACTGCGTGGTCACAGGCAATCCGGTGCGGGGCGAGGTGCTGGCGGCGGAGCGTGAGGCCTCCCGCAAGGCCCTGGGCCTGGACAGCCGCCCTCTGGTGCTGTCCTTTGGGGGGAGCCTGGGGGCCTCGGCCCTGAACCGGGCCGCTGCCTTTATGCTGGCCGAAAGCGCGAAAACGGGGAAATACCAGCACATCCACGGCTACGGCAGCCACGACCCGGCCTTTTTGGAGGAGGTGCGGGCGTTGGGGTTGAACATAGACGAGACCCCCCACATCCGTCTTTTGGAGTACATTGACAACATGCCCCAGTGCCTTTCTGCGGCGGACCTGGTGATTGGCCGGGCAGGGGCCATGACCCTGACAGAGATTGAGGCCAAGGCCAAGGCCTCTATTCTGGTGCCCTCCCCCAATGTGGCGGAAAACCACCAGTTTCACAACGCCATGGCTTTGGTGCGCCGGGGGGCGGCGGAGATCATTGAGGAAAAGGACCTGACCGGAGAAAAGCTGTGGCGAAAGGTGGAGAAGCTGCTCTCTGACCCGGAGCGGCTGCGGAGCCTGGGGGAGAACGCGGGGAAAATGGAGATTGTCGACGCCAACGAGCGCATCTACCGGGAGCTGAAAAAAGCCGCCAACGGAGAAAAGGCGTGAGCCGGAAGGGAGAGAGCATGAGCATAAGAATCGCGGCCCTGCGCCAGGAGCCCGGGCTGCTTGAGACCATGGCCGGGTGGTTCCCCCACACCTTCGGCGTGCCGGAGGAGGCCTATCGGGAGAGCATGGCCCAATGCCTGTACGGAGCCGGGCCAGTACCCCAGTGGTATGGGGCCATGGAGGGGGCGCGCATGGTGGGCGGGCTGGGGGTGATTGAGAACGACTTTCACGACCGGCCGGACCTGGCCCCCAATGTGTGCGCAGTGTATGTGGACGAGCCCTGGCGGGGGCAGGGCATTGCGGGCAAGCTGCTGGGCCATGTGTGCGGGGACATGGCCGCGCTGGGGGTGAACGCCCTGTACCTGGTGACGAGCCATACCTCATTCTATGAGCGGTACGGCTGGGCGTTCCTGTGCATGGCGAATGCCGGCGAGGAGCCGGTTCGGGTGTACCGCAAGGAGACGGGTTTGCTTTAGGGCGTGGGGCGGGGTGTGAGAGGCTTGCTTGTTGGGGGTGGCTTCCTCGTTGCAGGCGGCATCTCTCGAGAACGCTTAGCGGCCCAAGGCTTTGGAGGACGGCAAAAATCCGCCGAAAAGACGCCCGCGAACCCTTGTGTGAGCACGCCCTGGTAGGTCAAGGGCAAGCCCATGGGGGGAGTGTCCTTTCGCGCATTTTATAACGGGACTGATTGATAGGGGAAGTCCCCTGTAATTACCCATTTATCCGGAGTTCCCGGAACGGAGACCCAGACAGGACCTCTATATAAAATCTGCGAATGGGACACTCCCCCCAT
>NZ_JBQISV010000017.1:0-32468 GCF_056800975.1 Acutalibacter sp. | reverse complement strand
GGCAGCTCCAGAGCCAGAGTGATGCTGGCAGGGTCCGCAGCCTCAGCAGTCAGAGCGCCCTCTTCGCCAGCCACAGCCTCGGCCTCGTCAACAGTCACCTTCACGGTGTTGTCGGCGCTGGGAGCAGTGGCGGTAACAGTCAGGGTGTAGGTCTCGGTGGTCTCGCCGTCCTCGGCAGTGACAACGATGGTCACAGGCTCGGTGACGTTGATCTCAGCGCCCTCGTAAGCCTCGCCGTTCACGGTGAAGGTAGCGTTCTCGCTGACCTTGATGGTCAGGGTCTGCTTGGTCAGGTCAGCCTCTTCGCCCAGGTTGACAGACAGCTCGGCGCCATTGATGGCAACCTCGGTCTCGCCTACGCTCAGGCTCTCGATTTTGGCCTCTTTGCTGGCCTCGCCCTTGGTGGCGGTCAGCGTGTAGGTCTTCTTGGTGGTGCCGTCCTCGGCAATCACGGTGATGGTGATGCCCTCCTCGGCGGACAGGTCGTACTCAGCAGCGGGATCGAAGTCCTCGCCGTTTACCTGCACCTTGGACAGAGTGGAAGCGGTCTCAAAAGCGAGAATCTGCTTCTCGGCGTTGGCAGAGTAGGGCAGAACGATGGTCCACTTGGTCTCGTCCTCAGCGTCCTGCTCAGCCTGGGCCTTGCCGGCGGTGATGCCCTTCAGGCCAGCGTCGGTGTTGGCAGGAGCCATGGTGATCTTCAGCTTCCAGGTGTCGCTGTTCTTGCCGTCCTCGGCAGTAACCTTCAGCACAACGGAAGCGTCGGCAGCCAGGTCGAGAGCGGTCTCGCCAACCACCAGCTTGTTGTCGCTGTTCAGGTAGATCTTGGTCGCGCCCTTGGTCTCGGCAGAGCCCTCGTCAGAGGTGACCTTCACATCGCCAATGGTCAGGGTAGCCTTGGGGCTGACCTTATGATTCAGGGTGAAAGCCTTGTCGGCGTTGCCCTTGTAGCTGGCGGGAATGGTCAGGGTCAGCTCATGAGAAGCGTCCTTCACGTCGCCGGTGAGGGCAACGTTGGTATCCAGGGCGCTCTCAATGCTGATGAGCTCGTAGCCGGTCTCGGGCTTCTCGACTACGGCAATCAGGGTGTACTCGTTGGCAAGAGCCTTAACATTAGCGATTCCCTTGTCAGTATCAGCACTGGGAGACTTCTTAAGGCTCCAACCATCAATGGTGTTCCAATCGGACTCACTGAAGACCTGCAGCTTAGCGCCCTTGGTCTCATCGACATTGCCATCGGTTCCAATAGCCTCGGTCCAAGTGCCGCCAACAGCAATGGAACCGCTGATTTCTTTGCCAGGTTTTGCAATAGTAGAAATCTTATCACCATCGTTGGCAATATTTTCGGGCAGCTGAGCTATTACAGCGAAATCGCTGATCGCCAGCTCGGAGAACTTGATGCTCGCGGTCTCGCGGGCGGTGTAGGGCAGGTAGACCTTGATGACCTTGTTATCGCGGTCGATCTCGGTCTTGTAGGTATTGTCAGCGGTCATGGACTTCCGGTCGGCGGCAGTGGTCATCTCAGCAGAGGTGATGGAATTGCCGGTGCCGGGATTGGCAACCTTCAGGATAATGGAATAATCAACGGGATTCACAGCCTCGGCGGCGCTGGTGCCATGCCACAGACGGACAGTAGCAGCCTTTGCAGGGTTGGCGGTATCCTCAGGGGACAGAGCGTTATTAATCGCGCCGAACAGACCAGTGGCATCGTTGGCCACGGTCTCGCCGGAAACCAGCTCATTGGCACCAGCGAAAGCACCAGAACCAGCGGTGAAAGCTACAGAAGCGAAGCTGCTGGCCTCAAAGTCGACAACAGCAGTCTTCAGGCCGTCAGCATGGACCGTGCTGCCACTGCTAGTAGTAGACTTTCCATCGCTGTTGGGCACGACCAGGGTGATGGTCTTCGCGGTCTGGTCAATTTTGCCCTCGGCAATGGTCTCGCCAGCCTTCACCAGGTTGAACTTGCTCATGCTCATGGCGCCGGCAGTGCCTACGGTCAGGTTGATGGTGTACTGGGCCACATGGGCAGCGTTGCCATCGGGAGCAGTCACCTTCAGGTAGATGGTCTTGTCGGAGACGGCGACATTAGCCAGAGTGGCCTTCACGGCAGGGCTAGCTGTAACGGTAGCGGTCTGGCCAGCATCGCCCAGAACGTCGATTTTGGAGCCGGAAGCGGCCCAAACGTCAACAGACTTTTTCTCGCTCAGGTCAGTGCCAGCAGGCAGGGTCACATCGACAGTGGTTTTGCCCTCGTCGATGTTGACGACCTGGCCGTTGCCAACTTTAATAGCGGTGATAGCGGCGGTGGAGCTCTTCCTGGGAGCCTCAACCTGGATGTCGAAATCAACGCCACTGGTGTTAGCAGCGGTGTAGACCTTGACTTTGGTATGGTTTGAAGTAGTGGTATCCAAATTGGCTTTCAGGGTTTCAGTCGTGCTGCTGTTGTTGGCAAAAGCCACATTGGTAACATCAGACAACTTAGAACCACTAGCGATAGCAGCGGCAGAACCATTCTTCAGGGCAACACCGCTCACCGCTTTGTAAGTAATGGGCATATCATCCAAAGCACCAACGAAAGCGGCCTCATCAGCATACCCACCATAGGGCAGCTTGAAGGTGATTTTCTCGCTACCAGCGGTGGTGTCGATTGTGCCAACCACATCACCCAGCTTAATCTCGGTGAAGGTGGGCTCGATTTCAAACTTCACATCATACTTTTTCTCTGCGCCGCCCGCGTTAACGGTGAGCACCATGTCAGTGCTCAGGTCCAGCTCAGCGGTAGAGGTCTTGGGAACGAAGATGGCGGGGAGCAGGTTAGCCTTCATGTTATCAGTGAGAGCCTCAGCGGCCTTAAAATCACTGTCATCCTCACTATAAACCTGAGCCTTACCCTTATCATCGCCGCCCAACAGAACCTTTACGTTACCAGTTGTGGTGCCAGTACCATTAGTAGTGGCACTGGTTTCACTGGCAAACACAGCAGACTCGATAGCGGTCAAGTTGGTGCCCAGCTTCATTTTGATGGTGATGGTGCCGGTGGTTTCGTCAACCACAGGGGCGCCCACCATGTCGGTGATGTTCTGAACAGTCTTGATGCCGGTGTCGCGGCTGGCATAGGTGCGCGTCCAGTTGACCTCCAGCTCATAGGGCGTGGCGGAGGCAGGGCCTGCGCCAATGAGCAGCGTGAACTTGTACTTGCCGGTCTCGCCCACAGTGGCGGGCTTCTCGACAGCCTTGCTCAGCGCAATGGTCTTGGTAGCGCCAGCGTCCAGCTGGCTCTCGCCGTCCTCCTTCAGATAGACATGGGTGTTGCTGTCGCTCATAACAGCAGCCATGCTGACTGAAGCATTTTCAATCTGGCCCTCAGCCTGGGCCACATACTTGCTGCCGTCCCAGGTGGCAGAGTTGCCGCCCACGCGGATGGCCTGCACCCCTTCGGGCGCAGGAGCCGGCGCGGGCTCCTCAGCAGCAAAGGCGCTCATCGGAATCATTGCAGCGACCATGAGAATGGCCAGGAGCGCCGCAAGTGATTTCTTCAGAAACTTGCTTTTGTTCATGTTTTCAACCCTCTTAGATTTTAGATTCTCTCCGGCCCCTTCGCCGGGGAGTGGAAGTTAACTATATACTCGCATTCGTTTTTACGCAAAAGCTGTTGTGCGGGCCCGGGCGGATATGCTATAATATCCTGAGAATATTTCGACAGAGGGGAACCTGAAGGCGGCTTTCAGCAATGAGGCATCTTCAGAGAAAATCAACATGGGGGGATTGCATGAGAAGGCTGACAGTGGGTATTCTGGCCCATGTGGACGCGGGAAAGACCACGCTCTCAGAGGCTATCCTCTACCGGGGCGGGGCATTGCGGGCTCTGGGCCGGGTGGACCATGCCGACGCCTTTCTGGACACCCACAGCCTGGAACGGGAGCGGGGCATCACCATTTTCAACAAGCAGGCTGTGCTGACTGTGGGAGAGGTGGAGCTCACTCTGGTAGACACACCCGGCCATGTGGACTTTGCCGCCGAGGCTGAACGCACCCTACAGGTGCTGGACTGCGCCATTCTGGTGGTCTCCGCCCCCGACGGCCCCCAGGGCCACACTCTGACCCTCTGGCGCTTGTTGGAGAGCCGGGGGGTTCCGGTGTTCCTGTTCCTCAACAAAATGGACCAGCCGGTAGACCGGGAGGCTCTGTTGGAAAAGCTGCAGGGCAGCCTGTCCGACGCCATTCTGGACTATTCGGACTATGGCTCGGACCGCTTTTGGGAGCAGGCTGCTTTGGGGGACGAGGAGGCCCTGTCAGAATATCTGGAAACCGGGGAGCTGACGGAAGAGACCCTTCGGCGGCTGATATGCGCACGAAAATGCTTCCCCTGCCTGTTTGGCTGCGCTCTGCGGGCCCAGGGGATAGACGAGCTGCTGGACGCCCTCACCCACCTGGGACCCCGGCCGGTATGGGGGGAGGCCTTTGGGGCCCGGGTGTTCAAAATTACCCGGGACAGCCAGGGAGGGCGGCTGAGCCACATGAAAATCACCGGGGGATCTCTTCCGGTGAAGACTACCCTGGCCCTGCCCGGCGGAGAGGAAAAGGTGGACCAGATTCGCGTCTATTCCGGGGATAAATTCCGGTCTGTCACCACAGCGGAGGCCGGGGCAGTCTGCGCGGTGACAGGGCTCAGCTCTACCTATCCGGGTCAGGCCCTGGGCGTAGAGCCGGCAGGCCCCCTCCCTGCATTGGAGCCGGCCATCTCCTATAGTCTGATCCTGCCCGAAGGGGTGCAGGCCAACGCGGTGCTGCCCAAGCTCCGGCAGCTGGCAGAGGAGGACCCCCAGCTGCATCTGGAATGGAACGAGGCCCTGGGAGAAATTACCCTGCGGCTGATGGGCCGGGTGCAGGCTGAGATTCTTCAGCGGGTGATTCTGGACCGGTTCGGGCTGGAGGTGGAGTTCGGGCCTGGGAATGTAGTGTACCTGGAAACCATTGCCGGGCCTGTAGAGGGAGTAGGCCACTTTGAGCCCTTGCGCCACTATGCGGAGGTCCACCTGCTGCTGGAACCACTGCCCCGGGGCAGCGGCCTGGTGTTTGGCAGTCTGTGCTCAGAGGATGTGCTGGAACGGAGCTGGCAGCGGCTGATTCTGACCCATCTGGAAGAAAAGACCTACCGGGGGGTGCTCACCGGGTCGGCTATCACGGATATGAAGATCAGTCTGCTCATTGGCCGGGCCCATGAGAAGCACACCGAGGGGGGCGACTTCCGCCAAGCTACCTACCGGGCAGTGCGGCAGGGTCTGATGAAGGCCCGGAGCGTTCTCCTTGAGCCCTGGTATGCCCTGCGCTTGGAGCTCCCCTCCCCCACCCTGGGCCGGGCTCTTACAGACATTCAGCGCATGGGGGGCCAGGCCGGAGAGCCGAAAGCGGTGGGAGAGGAGACCATTCTCACTGCCAGCGTACCCGTTGCGGCTTTTGGGGACTATGCGGCGGAGGTGGCGGCTTATACCAAGGGCCGGGGCCGGGTGTCCTGTACAGTAGAGGGCTACCGCCCCTGCGGCGACCCGGAGGCAGTGACCGCCCGCATAGGCTATGACCCGGACCAGGACACAGAGGACCCGGCAGGGTCGGTGTTCTGCTCTCACGGGGCCGGGTACTATGTCCCCTGGGACCAGGTGGAAAAGCATATGCACCTGCCCGCCTGCCGTCTGCCGGAGCCGGAGAAGGAGGAGGCTCCCCCGCCCCCTTTTCCCGAAAGGGGCGGGGCGGCCCCTCAGGCTGTGCCGCCGAAAACCGGCTTGGAGCAGGACGCGGAGCTGCTGGCCATTTTTGAAAAAACCTACGGCCAGGTAAGGCCCCGGGACCTTTTGCCCAACCGGGAGCGGAACAACGGGCCGGAGAGCTCTGGCGGCAGAGTGGAGCTTCCTCCCGCCGGACCGGAGTATCTGCTGGTGGACGGCTACAACATGATTTTCGCCTGGGATGACCTGAACGCCATTGCCCGCCAGGACCTGCAGGCCGCCCGGGAGGCGCTGATGGACATTCTCAGCAACTACCAGGGCTATAAGCAAAACCGGCTGATTCTGGTGTTTGACGCCTATAGGGTGCCCAGGGGCACGGGCTCGGTGAGCCTATATCATAATATCCATGTGGTCTACACCAAAGAGGCGGAGACAGCGGACGCCTATATTGAAAAGGCCAGCTACCAGCTGACCAGAGAGAACCGCCGGGTGCTGGTAGCCAGCGCGGACTTTGCCGAGCAGCTGATCATTCTGGGCCACGGAGCCCTGCGCATGTCTGCCCGGGAGCTGCGCATGGAGGTGGAGCGGGTGCAGGGGGAGATTGCGGCGATTCTGCGGGAGAAGCGGGCGGCGCTGCGGGGAGAGACCGTAGGCGACGCCATGAAAAGAGCCAGTCAGACCGCCTCCGGCCCCCGGGGAAAAAGGAAGCCGGAGGGAGGCGGCAATTAAGGCATCCTGCTGAGAATGAGGAAAGATGATTGTGGTAATTGAACAATTTGTGGGAGAGCGACCCCCGTTGAAATGATGGTTATTGACAGTCAACCCCTGATGTGGTACAATAAAACCAGTCAAATCATCATCAGGAGGTTGATACCAATGAAAGTCAATATCGGTACTTATTCCTTTGGCGGCATCGCCAGCTATCTGGGCCTGGGCCCCACCCTGCTTGAGAAGTTCCAGACCATCAAGTCTATGGGCTTCGACGGGGTGGAGCTGCTGCCCGTAGACCTGGACCATGATGTGGAGGATGTAAAGAAATGGGCCCAGGAGACCGGGCTGGAAATCGTCTCGGTACATGCCAAGCCCACAGAAGAAATCGTCAAGAAGATGGCTGCTCTGGGAGGCAAGGCCGTGATTTGGGCCAGCACCGACTTCTGCGACGAGGCGGAGGCCATTGAGGTGGCCCATGAGCTGGACGCTATGGCAGAGATGGCCGAGCCCTACGGCATCAAGATCGGCTACCACAACCACAGCAAGGAGTTCTACATGGACAACGGCCGTGCTCTGCTGGAAATCGTGGCGGAGAATTCCAGCAAATGCTTCTTCCAGCTGGACTGCGGCTGGACCATGAACGCGGGCACCTATCCCCCCTCCTTTATCCGCCGGTATAAGGACCGGATTGTGGCCATTCATGTAAAGGAGAACTGCCGGGTACAGGGTCCCGGGCCCAAGCCCCGGTCTGCTCACGCCGAGGGCAACCACGAGAGCCCCTTTGCCCATGTGGCCGAGATGTCTTTGGAGGAGCGCCAGAAGATGCTGGACGCCTATACCGCCCGCAACGAGAGCCCCGAGGGCAAAAAGCGCTTTGAGGTCCAGTGCAAGCTGGGCGCGCCTGAGTCCAATATCGACTGGCAGGAGATCAAGAACGCCCTGGACGAGCAGAGCTTTGAGGCCTTCTGGGTCATCGAGCGCGAGGGCTTCTACACGGACCACGACCAGTGCATCCGGGAGGACTGCCAGTGGATTAAGGAGAACATTCACTGACAAAGAGGCTCGTCCCGCCTGGTCTGCTTGAAAATAGAGGGATGACGGATTTTTGCCCCAACGAGGTGGATTTCCAGGAGAAAACCCCAGGCTGTGCTTAAGCTGTACAGCGAGGGTTTTCAACACCAGAAGTGACCGCTTGTGGAAAAAAGACGGCGTTCTAAAGCAGGCCTTTACCAGAGAAGACCGGCGGGAGCATCAAAATGGGAATGGTTTTGCAAAGGGGGGCTGTCTGCCCCCTTTGGTGTATTTTCAGGCGGGATTTGGCGCCGGAGGAGGCTCCTTATCCCCCATTTTACGCCGCCCCGGGTCCGCAGAATGCGCCTGGACCGGCAGTCTATGGATAAAAGGAGGAAGACCATGGAATTCTTTACCACGGAAAAAGTCAGCCCCAGCACCACAAAGATCGTAGATATCACCGGCGTGGCCGTGTTTTTGGTGGAGGGCCAGGAGCGGGCCGCGCTGATAGACACCGCCACTGGCGCGGGAGACCTGAGGTCTTTTGTAGAGGGCTTGACCAGTAAGCCTCTGGATGTGATTCTGACCCACGGCCATTGCGACCACGCCGGGGGCGCGGCGGGCTTTGAGCGGGTATGGCTGCACAAGGCTGACTGGGAACTGGCCTGCAGCCGCGGCGGCATGGAGCACAAGATGGACTATGCCCGCTACATCACCGGCAAAGAGCTTACCGCCCAAGACTTTGCCCCGGACCGGGCCGGAGACTACCTGCCCTTGGAGCCTGGCCAGCGTTTTGACCTGGGGGGCCTGACCTTGGAGGCTGTCCATCTGCCGGGCCACACCCAGGGCATGACCTGCGTGCTGAATGTGGAGGAGCGGACGATTCTGTTCGGCGACGGGTGCAACCCCTCTGTGTTCCTGTGGGAGGAGGAATCCAGTTCCGTGGAGGACTACCGGGCCGGGCTGCTGCGGCTGAAGGAGCAGCAGCATCGTTGGGACACGGTATGGCTGTCTCATGGACCCACCCAGATTGACAAGGCCATTCTGGACGGGGTGATTGGCGTTTGCGATGAGATTATAGCCGGGACCAACGACTGGCAGCCCTTTGACTTCATGGGCCGTCCCCTGCGCATAGCCAAAAGGGTGGAGAACTATGTCCGGGCCGACGGCGGGCTGGGGAACATTGTCTATAACCCGGAGAATATTTTTGCCAGCCGGTAAGGAGGCCATATGAAATATTATCTTGGCATTGACATCGGCGCGTCCTCCGGCCGGCACATTGTGGGCTGGGAGGAGGACGGCAGGCTGAACACAGAGGAGGTCTACCGCTTCCCCAACGGGCCAACGGAGAGAGACGGCCATCTCACCTGGGATGTGGAGCGGCTGGAAAGGGAGGTTCGGGCAGGCATTGACAGGGCCCTGGCCAGATATCCGGCCATTGAGAGCTTCTCCATCGACACCTGGGGGGTGGACTATGTGCTGCTGCGGGGAGAGGAGCCTGTGCCGCCCTGCTATGCCTACCGGGACGGACGCACGGAAGCCGCTGTCCTCCAGGTGCACAAAATCATCCCCTTTGAGGAGCTGTATGCCCGCACGGGGATCCAGTTCCAGCCCTTTAACAGTATTTACCAGTTCTACGCCGACAAGCTGGCCGGACGTCTGGAAGGGGCCGCCGGCTACCTGATGATGCCCGAATACCTTTTGTGGCGGCTGTGCGGGGTCAAGGCCCATGAGTACACCCAGGCCACCACCACCGGACTGGTCAACCCGGCTGCGTCTGAGTTCGACTGGGAAATAATTCGCAGGCTGGGTCTGCCCGAGGAGCTGTTCGGCCCCCTGAGTCAGCCGGGCACTGTTCTGGGAGAGTACCGGGGCATGAAGGCCCTGCTCTGCCCCACCCATGACACCGCCAGCGCGGTGGAGGGCATTCCCATGGAGGGCGAGGAGCTGTTCCTGTCCTCCGGCACCTGGAGCCTGCTGGGGGCCAGACTGCCCCAGGCTGTCACCACCCCTGAGAGCCGGGAGGCCAATTTCTCCAACGAGGGGGGCGTGGGGTACATCCGCTACCTGAAAAATATCATGGGGATGTGGATGGTGAACAATCTGCGGGCAGAGCTCTGCCCGGACGAGGACTTTTCCCGCATTGTGGCAGATGCTGAGAAAAGCGCCTACCCCGGCCTGGTAGATGTGGCCGGCCAACGCTTTATGGCTCCCCCCTCTATGACAGAGGCCATGAAAGCCGCCCTCCACGAGGGAGGCTATGACCAGCCCCATTCTCCGGCTGACTACTTCCGCTGCGCCTACCGCTCTCTGGCAAAATGCTATGGAGAGAGCGTGCGGGAGCTGGAAAGGCTCACCCACCGCCCCTACCACAGGCTGTACATTGTGGGAGGCGGGGCCAAAAACCAATACCTGAACCGTCTCACCGAGGCTGAGACTGGCCTGAAAGTGGTGGCCCTGCCCATAGAGGCCACTGCCCTGGGCAATTTGCAAAGCCAGATCAAGGCGGCGCGGGCCCGGGAACAATAAAGAATAAAGAGGATACCATTATGTCTAACCGAATTGTATTGAACAGCATTTCTCACCATGGGGCAGGAGCCATTGCAAACATTTTGCCCGAGCTCTCTGCCCGGGGCTGCGCCAAGGCCTTTGTCTGCACGGACCCGGATCTTCTAAAGTTCAACGTCGTCCAGAAGGTTACAGACCTCCTGGACAAGGCAGGCTTTGCCTATGAGATTTTCAGCGATGTGAAGGCCAACCCCACCATTGAGAACGTCCAGAGCGGGGTGAAAGCCTACCGCCAGAGCGGCGCGGACTGTATAATTGCCATTGGCGGCGGCTCTGCCATGGACGCGGCCAAGGCCATCGGCATTATTGTCAACAACCCGGAGTTTGGGGACGTGCGCTCTCTGGAAGGGGTTGCCCCCACCAAAAACCACGCCGTGTTCACCATTGCGGTGCCCACCACCGCCGGCACGGCTGCAGAGGTCACCATCAACTATGTTATCACCGATGTGGAGAAAAAGCGCAAGTTCGTCTGTGTGGATGTGAACGACATCCCCGAGGTGGCTGTAGTGGACCCGGATATGATGTCCTCCATGCCTCAGTCTCTGACCGCCGCCACAGGCATGGACGCCCTGACCCACGCCATTGAGGGCTATATCACCAAGGGGGCCTGCGCCATCTCCGACATGTTCCATCTGGAAGCGATCCGGCTCATCTCCCAGCACCTTCGGTCTGCTGTGGGCAATGACCCTGTGGGCCGGGAGGGCATGGCTCTGGGCCAGTATATTGCGGGCATGGGATTTTCCAATGTGGGGCTGGGCATTGTCCACAGCATGGCCCATGGGCTCAGCGCCCTGTACGACACCCCCCACGGCGTGGCCTGCGCCATCATTCTCCCCACCGGGCTGGAGTATAACAAGGCTGTGGCAGGCCCGCGCTACCGCGCCATTGGCAAGGCCATGGGCGTGGATGGTATTGACGAAATGAGCGAGCCGGATGCCATTGAGGCTGCCATCGCCGCTGTAAGGCAGCTCTCAGCCGATGTGGGCATACCCGCCGGCCTGCAAGGTATTTTGAAGGAGGAGGACGTGGCCTTCCTGTCCCAGTCCGCCTTTGCCGACGCCTGCCGTCCCGGCAACCCCCGGGACACCAGCGTGGAGGAGATTGCCGCCCTATACCGGGGCCTGCTGTAAGGAGGAAGCCATGAGCCTGGAAGAAGCCAGAAAAAAATATGCGGCCTTGGGGGTGGACATAGACAAGGCCATCGCCAAGCTGAAAACCGTCCCCGTGGCCCTGCACTGCTGGCAGGGGGACGATGTGAGGGGCTTTGACACCGACCCCTCAAAGCCCCTCACCGGGGGCATTCAGACCACAGGGAGCTACCCCGGGCGGGCCCGGAACCCCCAGGAGCTGATGGAGGATATCGACCAGGCGGCCGCTTTGGCGCCAGGCCGGATGAAGCTGAACCTGCACGCCAGCTACGCCATTTTTGAGCCGGGCGAGTGGGCGGACCGGGACCGGCTGGAGCCCAGACACTTTGCCAGATGGGTGGACTTCTGCCGGGAGAGAGGCATGGGCTGCGACTTTAACCCCACCTTTTTCAGCCACCCCAAATGCGACCCCCTGACCCTCTCCTCCCCCAACGAGGAGACCCGAAGGTTCTGGGTGGACCACGGCAGGGCCTGTGTGCGCATCAGCCAGTATCTGGCCCAGGAGCTGGGCCAGCCCTGTGTCATGAATATCTGGACCGGGGACGGCTATAAGGATATCCCCGCCGACCGCATAGGCCCCAGAATGCGCTATAAGCAGAGCTTTGACGAGATTCTCAGCGAGCCCTTTGACAAAACCCAGGTCTATCCCTGCGCCGAGAGCAAGGTGTTTGGCATTGGGGTGGAGAGCTACACGGTGGGCAGCGCCGAGTGGTGCCTGAAATACGCCTCAGGCCGGGAGGACTGCATCTGCCTGCTGGACAACGGCCACTATCACCCCACTGAGCTGGTCAGCGATAAGATCTCTTCCATTCTGGCCTATGACCAGAGGCTGGCCCTCCATGTCACCCGGGGGGTGCGCTGGGACAGCGACCATGTGGTGCTGTTTGACGACGAGACCCGTGAGATTGCCAAGGAGGTGGTGCGCTGCGGAATAGACCGGGTGTTTTTGGCCCTGGACTACTTTGACGCCTCCATCAACCGCATTGCTGCCTGGGCCGCAGGCTTCCGGAATTTTCAGAAAGCCCTGCTGTTCGCCCTGCTGCAGCCCATGGACCAGCTGAAAGAGCTGCAGGACAGAGGAAATTTTACAAGGCTGATGGTGCTGCAGGAGGAGCTGAAGACCATGCCCTTTGGGACGGTGTGGGATGAATACTGCCGGTGCTGCGGCAAGCCCCTGGATGGGATGTGGCTGCCCCTGGCCGAGCGTTATGAGCAAGATGTTTTAAGCAAACGAGGTTGAAAGCATGAACAACATAATGGACGCGCCCTTTGTCACGGAAATGCGGAGGACCACCGCCAACATGTACCGCTTGGGCTGGGATGAGCGCAATGGCGGCAATATCAGCCGCCTGCTGGATGAAAATGAGGTTGCCGGGTATCTGGACATGAACCAGGTCCTCCGGGAACTGCCCCTGGGCTTTGAGGCTAAGCCGCTGGCCGGCAGGCTTTTCATTGTCACCGGCTCAGGCAAATATTTCAAGAATGTGGAGGATGACCCGGAGACCAATCTGGGGGTCATCCGGGTCGGCGCTGACGGGCGGACCGCGCAGCTGCTGTGGGGGTATCAGGACGGCGGCAGGCCCACCAGCGAGCTGCCCGCCCACCTGATGAGCCACATGGCAAGGCTCGGCGTGGACCCGGAGAACCGGGTGGTAATGCACTGCCACCCCACCCACACCCTGGCCATGAATTTTGTCCATGAGCTGGACGAGAAAAAGCTGACCCACACCCTGTGGGAGATGTGCACGGAATGTATCGTTGTCTTTCCAGACGGGGTAGGCGTGCTGCCCTGGATGCTCTGCGGCACCAACGAGATTGGCGCGGCCACAGCGGAAAAGCTGAAGGCATTTCGGCTGGTGGTCTGGGGGATGCATGGCATTTACGGCGCGGGCAAAACCATGGATGAGACCTTTGGGCTTATTGAGACTGTGGAGAAAGCCGCCCAGATCTATATGCTCACAGCCCACCTGCCCCGTCTCAACACCATTCAGGACAGGGAAATGAAAGAGCTGGCGGAGTTCTTTGGGGTGAACTACCGCAAGGACTTCCTGAATCTGTAAGCACGGACAGGAAAGAGAATGGGGAGCTGGCTCCCGCGCCTTTCCCGCAAATGGAAAATGAAAAGCGTCCTCTTGAGGCTCTCGCGTGTTTGGGGCAAGGGGATGCTTTTGCTTTAAGCTTTCTGTACACAGGCAGGCTGGCGGCAAAAAGACTTTGCCTGCGCTCACCGGAAGAATTTTTTGTTGCAGCTTCTCTTGGGAAAAAGCAGCCCGGAAACAGTCGCCGGTCTCCCTGCTGCCTAAGTTCAAGACAGCAGGTCGCTGTCTCGCGCTCTGTCAGGGTCTGGACGCCCACAGGCTCGGTCTGTAAATTCGGCCGCACGATATGCTCTTTTCTCCTGTTGTATTGCCGGATTGCTCCTCCCGTCTTTTATTTCCTATTGAATCTATCGACAGCCTGTGCTAAAATTATGACAGCCCCTACATCCATTCCCACCATAAGGAGGCCCCTATGCCCCACTCCATCACCATTCTCTGCGGCCACTATGGCTGCGGCAAAACCAATCTGGCTCTCAATCTGGCCCTTCAGGCCGCCGGCGGCGGCTCCCCTGTCACCCTGGCGGACCTGGACGTGGTGAACCCCTATTTTCGCTCCTGCGACTACCGCCCGCTTCTGGAGGCCCGGGGCGTGAGGCTGATTGCTCCGGTTTTTGCAGGCACTACTCTGGACACCCCCACCCTGCCCCCAGAGCTGGCCTCCATCTTCGCCCCCCAAAGCGGCCGGGTTTTTGTGGACGCAGGCGGGGACGACGCAGGGGTTACCGCTTTGGGAGGCATGTCCGCCCGGCTGAAGGAGGCGGGCTATGAGATGCTCTATGTCATAAACGGCTACCGGGCCCTGTCCCAGTCGCCGGGGGAGGCTGCGGCGCTGCTGAAGGAGATTGAGGGGGCCAGCCGTTTGAAGGCCACGGGCATTGTGAACAACTCCCACCTGGGCAAGGAGACGGCCCTGGACGACCTGGGGGCCGGAGAGGCTTTCGCCCAGGAGACCGCCCGGCTGACAGGCCTGCCCTTGTTGTACTCCACTGTGCCAGACTTTACCCTGCAAGGCCAGCCACCGCCCAAGGGCTTCCGGGTCATCCGCCGATTGGTGACATTTCCCTGGGAATAGCGCACAGCCGCCCTGAAAGCAAAAGGAGAAGTCCCTTGAGCGGAGCGCGGGACGGAGTATGGCGGCCTTTGCCCGTTAACTTCCGGTAAACGCCCAGGCAGGAAGCGCAGCGGCCCCAGCCGCCGCCCGCATGATACATTGTGCGAGGTCTCTCTATACTGGTCAAGCGCACTGCCTTATAAACCAACAAAAAGCAAAAAATATAGATCAAAGGTCAGAAGGACAAAAGAAAAGCCGCCTGCCCAGCGGCAGGCAAAGGAGGAAATCCTATGTCGAAAATCACCATTGACGAGAGCGTATGCAAGGGCTGCGGCCTGTGCGCCAACGCCTGCCCCCTGCACATTATCGCTCTTGACACGGGCCGGCTGAACTCCAAGGGCTATCACCCGGCCAGAGCGCAGGAGCCCGGCAAGTGCGTGGGCTGCGCCGCCTGCGCCGCCATGTGCCCTGACACGGCCATTACCGTGGAAAAGGATTAGGAAAGGAGAAGGGACCATGAAAGTATTGATGAAGGGCAACGAAGCCCTGGCGGAGGCCGCCATCCGGGCGGGGTGCAAGCACTTTTTCGGCTACCCCATCACCCCCCAGACAGAGCTTGCCGCCTACATGTCCAAGCGTATGCCGAAAATAGGAGGGACCTATCTACAGGCCGAGTCGGAGATTGCCGCGGTCAATATGGTGCTGGGGGCCGCTGCCGCCGGGGTGCGGGCTATGACCTCCTCCTCCTCCCCGGGCATCAGCCTCAAGTCTGAGGGCATCTCCTACATGGCCGGGTCTGACCTGCCGGCGTTGATTATCAACGTCCAGCGGGGCGGGCCTGGGCTGGGGGGCATTCAGCCCTCTCAGGCGGACTATTGGCAGGCCACCAAGGCCACCGGCCACGGGGATTTTCAGATTCTGGTATTTGCCCCCTCTACTGTGCAGGAGATGGTGGACCTGGTGAGCACGGCCTTTGACGCTGCCGACCGCTGGCGTATACCCGCCATGATTCTGGCCGACGGTATGCTGGGCCAGATGATGGAGCCCGTGGCCCTGCCCGATGAGAACGAGAAGACCCTGCCGGAAAAGGACTGGGCGGCCAACGGCCACCAGGGCCGGCGGGAGCACCATGTGATCAACTCCCTGTATCTGACCCCCGACAAGCTGGAGGACCTGGTGGTGGAGCGTTACCAGCGCTACCGGCAGGTCAAGGCCCAGGAGCAGCGGGCCGAGGCGTATCTGTGTGATGACGCGGACATTATTGTGACAGCCTACGGGGCCTCCTCCCGGGTGGCGAGAACCGCTGTCAACCAGGCAAGAGAGCGGGGAATCAAGGCGGGCCTGCTGCGGCCTGTCACTTTGTGGCCCTTCCCGGTGGACGCGATGCGCAAAGCGGCGGGCCACGCAAAAGCCTTCCTCACTGTGGAGATGAGCATGGGCCAGATGGTAGACGATGTCCGGCTTGCCATTGACTGCCAGGTCCCCGTCCACTTCTTTGGGCGCACAGGGGGCATCATCCCCACTCCGGCAGAGGTGCTGGGGGAGATTGAGAGGCTGGCATAAAATTACTCACTGGGGGAGAATGCTATGACACAGTTTGCGGACCTGCATATACATACCCATTTTTCTGACGGAAGCGATCGGGTAGATGAGGTCCTGGCCCATGCAAGAGAAAATCATGTGGCATTCCTGTCCATTACCGACCACAATACAGTCCGCGCCTATTCAGAGGATGGATTGCGTCAGGCGGATGAGGCGGGCGTCCGCCTGATTCCCGGCGTGGAGCTGGACGTGATCCATGAGAACCGTCAGTATCATCTGCTGGCCTACGGCGTCGACGTGCACAGCCAGGCGTTGAGGGAGGTCTGCGCCCACAACACCCGGGTGCAGGAGGAGTCCAATCTCTCCCTGCTGCGGTGTATGGAGCGGGACGGCCTGGGGGTCTCGGAGAAGGACTACCACAGCTACGCCATCCCCCAGGGCCGGGGCGGCTGGAAGCTGCTGAACTATCTTCTGGACACGGGCCTTACCGGCAGTCTGCTGGAAGGGACGAAATATTATAAGCAATATGCCTTTGACTCCAACAAAATCAAATTTGTCAGTCTGACTGAGGCGGTCCATGTGGTGAAAGAGGCCTCCGGCGTTCCGGTCCTGGCCCACCCGGCAGAGCAGATTCCCTACAACCCCTATGAAGCGGAGCACGGCGCGTTCTGGCAGGCCCTGGATGGCCTGCTGGCAGCTGGGATTGCGGGAATAGAATGCTTCCATCCCCTTCACGGCTTTGGCCTGCAAAGAGAGCTTGTGTCTCTGTGCCGGGAGAGAGGCCTGTTCTGCTCCGGGGGCACAGACTACCATGGAAGCTTCTTCAACAAGCAGAAGCAGGTGGTGGGGGGCCAGATGATCCCCGCCAGCCTGGTGCAGGGCCTGCTCAGCCGCTGCGGGCTGTGAGGGAAACCTGCCATGCTGGGCTTTCTCCTGGATCTCTCAACGCCATAAGCGATTTTATAGATGTTATCCGGAGCCGGAAGGACCGGCGGGAATAGCGGCCGGTTCAAAAAGCCTGTTCTATATTCTATAAATGGAAAAGGAAGTGTTCCTATATGCCAATCGTATTTCAAAAGCCCCATGCCCTGACAGACGCCCCCCTGCACTACTGCCCGGGCTGCACCCACGGCATTGTGCACCGGCTGGCGGCCCAGGCTATAGACGAGCTGGGCATTGAGGGCCGCACTGTGGGCGTGGCCTCGGTGGGCTGCTCTGTCATGTGCTACGACTATTTTGCCTGCGACATGGTCCAGGCTCCCCACGGCAGAGCCCAGGCAGTGGCCACGGGCCTGAAGCGCGCCCGGCCTGAGAACGTCGTCTTTACCTACCAGGGCGACGGCGACCTGGCGGCAATCGGCACGGCCGAGACTGTCCACGCCGCCACAAGAGGGGAAAATATCACCGTTATTTTTATCAACAACGCCATTTACGGCATGACCGGCGGGCAGATGGCCCCCACCTCCCTGCCGGGGCAGGTGACCCAGACCACCCCCTATGGCCGGGACACGGACAGCGCCGGATATCCGGTTAAGGTCTGCGAGCTGCTGTCCACTCTGGACGGAGTGGCCTTTGCCCAGCGGGTGACGGTGGACTGTGTCAAAAACGTGAACATTGCCCGAAAGGCCATCAAAAAGGCCTTTCAGTACCAGCTGGAGGGCAAGGGCTATTCTATTGTTGAGGTGCTCTCCACCTGCCCCACCAACTGGGGCCTGTCGCCGGTGGAGTCTCTGCAGTGGCTGCGGGAGAACATGCTGCCCTATTACCCCCTGGGCGTCTATAAGGACGTGCCCGAAGGAGTCAAGAAGGGAGGCGTAGCTCAGTGAAGGACCTGAATATCATTTTCGCCGGCTTTGGAGGACAGGGTGTGCTGTTCGCGGGCAAGGTGACAGCCTACGCCGGTCTGATTGAGGGCAAGGAGCTGAGCTGGCTGCCCTCCTACGGCCCGGAGATGCGGGGAGGCACTGCCAACTGCAGCGTGTGTATCTCCGAGCAGCCCATTGGCTCGCCTCTGGTGACAGCCCCCAATGTGCTGGTGGCCATGAACCAGCCCTCTCTTCAGCGGTTTATTGACGGGGTGGAGCCGGGCGGCCTGGTGATTCTGGACAGCTCTCTCATCGACCTGGCCATTGGGCGCGCAGACGTTACCGTACACCGGGTGCCGGCCTCTGCCCTGGCGGAGGAAAACGGGCTGAAGGGGCTTGCCAACATGATTCTGGTGGGCAAGCTGTTTCACGAGCTGGGCTTCTGCCCGCCGGAGACCCTGGACCAGGCTATTGAGAAGTGCGTGCCCGCCCGCAGGGCCGCTATGTTGGAACTGAACCGCAGAGCCGTGGCTTTGGGGGCAGAGCAGTAAAAAGCGGCGGGAAAAAGGACAGGGCCAAGGCCTTGTCCTTTTTTGCGCCTGGGCGGAAGCAGGGATTGTTTGTCGGACAGACCACAAAAAAGCGATATGTTTTTTCCTGGCAGGCGGGAAAAGGACGGCCTGCCATATATAGCGCATGGAGCGATATCGCGCCCAGGTGTTGTGGAAACCATAGCGAAAAAGAGTGATACTTGCCATATTTGGTCAATGTGTTAAAACACTGTTCATATAAATAGAATCAAATGTTCAAAATGTGGTGAAACCTGTGTCACAAATAGAGGATATACTTAGACCATCGAAAGCGAAGGGAGGCGGGGCCACAAGAAAAACAAAAACGAAGGAACCCCAATATTTTACTACATAATCATCTGATTTTCATTTTCCTTTTTACTTGCTCCACACTTACTGTCCCTTCTACCGGGCGAGACCGGCAATAGCCGGAGCGCGGTCCGCAAGCCGCGGTATGCCAACCGCTGTGCCCGGTAGTTGCGGCAGACCAACTATTACCGCTTCTGCATGAGCTGTGCTGATTTGCACAAGCCATGCAGGAGCGTTTTTAATTTCCATCATAAAACCCTCTGCCGGTGGCACATTAAAAACGGGCCCACGAGCTGGCTTCGATTTTATGGCCCAGGAGAGGGTGAAGATCATAAAAAAACAAAAAACAGGCTTTTCTGCGTCCGCTCTGTGTCAGGCCGCCCGCACCTTTGCCATGAGCGTGGGCATCACCGCAGTGTGTATGCTGGCGACCCTGGGCCTGCTGGACCTGGAGACCGGCCCAGCCGCCGCCCAGGCAGCCGCGCCCCCTGCCTCGCAGGCCGGGGAGACGGCGCAGGCCCCTCAGGCAGGAGAAAACCAGGTCATTCCTCTGGGCGAGGCCTTTGGGGTCAAGCTGTTTACCGACGGGGTTATTGTGGCCTCGCTTTCCGATATTTATACAGCGGATGGCCCCTGCTGCCCGGCCAAGGAGGCAGGCCTGCTGCCCGGAGACTATCTGCTTTCGGCAGGCGGCGAGCCCATTCAGAACAACGCCGCTCTGGCCCGGTATATTGGCAGAAGCCAGGGAGAGAGTATTCTCTTTCGGGTGCGGCGGGGGCAGGAGGAATTTGACGCTGCCGTTCAGCCGGTATACGGCGAGGGCTCCTTCAAAACCGGCATGTGGATTCGGGACAGCGCGGCCGGTGTAGGCACCCTGACCTTCTACGACCCGGCCACAGGGGGCTTTGCCGGGCTTGGACACGGCATCTGCGACGCGGACGCGGGCAGTGTCATGACTCTGAAGCGGGGGGAGCCCGCCTCTGTCACCCTGTGCGGCGTGGTAAAGGGACTGCCCGGCCAGCCCGGGCAGCTGCGGGGGTATTTTTCCTCTGACCAGCCCCTGGGCAGGCTGCTGGCCAATAACGAGACCGGCGTGTACGGCTTATTGGAGGCCGCCCCCCAGGGCGCGCCGGTGGAGGTGCTGGAACGGGGCCAGGTGCGCCCCGGCCCGGTAAAGCTGCTGGCTACCATTGACGGCAGCGGCCCCCAGCAGTATGACGGGGAGATTGAGCACGTCAACAGCAAAGACCAGCCCACCCGCAATCTGGTGGTGAAGGTGACAGACCCCCGGCTGCTGAAGGCCACAGGGGGAATTGTGCAGGGCATGAGCGGCGCGCCCATTTTGCAGGACGGCAAGCTGGCGGGGGCAGTGACCCATGTGTTCACCGACGACCCGGCCAGAGGCTACGGCATTTTTGCCCAGACGATGGTGGAGCAGGGCAGGCAGACGGTTCAGGCGCACAGCGCCGGGGACGAAGCATAGCGGAGAGAGGGGCCGGGCAGGCGGTGGGAGCCTGCCCGGCCCCTTCCTGCTCTCTGGGGCGGAAAATTTTGGGAGCGTTGGGCCAAAACCGGCTGATTATGGAGTTTTTTGACCGGTTTTTGGCAGCTTCAGGTCAAAAAAATGCCATCGCACGCCCTTAGCTCAAGAATTTCTGGCAATGAAGACGCCAGAACGACCTGCGCCGACCGGCGCTTTTCAAGCCCGAAAGCTCTTTTCTCAGACGCTGTTTCCACCCATTTCTGTTCATGACTGCCCCGATATTTGGAGTTCACTCACTTTTTTCAGTGTATAAGTCAAGAAATGTTCATAAATTTCTTGACAAGGGAGAGACATAGATATAAAATTAGATGTAGAGTGCACTCGGGTGCTTTTTATATACTTTTTATATATTTATTGGGAATACCGCCCCCTGCGGCTGAACTGGATATGCAACAATATATAAAAAACCTGAAATTTTAAGCAGCCATGCATTTCCCGAAGCGGCGTTGGACCCGCGCGGGCTTTTTCGCGTTGGGGCCGCCGCTTCGGCACTGGTACAAGGTGACAGAAGGATATTCTTAACAAAATCCAAAGGAGGTGCCCGATTGGACGGGATAGCTGTATGGCTGTGCGTCCTCATTGCTGTGCTGTCGTCCGCTTTGGTAGGGGCCGCGTGCTTTTTCCTGGGGATCAACTACCGCAAGGGAAAGGCCGAGGCCACCATCGGCTCTGCCGAAGAGGAGGCAAAACGCATTGTGGGCGACGCGGTAAAGACCGCGGAGGCCAAAAAGAAGGAGATTGTGCTGGAGGGAAAGGATGAAATCCACCGCCTGCGCAATGAGAGCGAGAAGGAGCTCTCAGACCGGCGCAGGGAAATTCAGCACCAGGAGAGGCGGAACCTGCAAAAGGAGGAGAGCCTGGAAAAGAAGCTGGAAACCCTGGACCGCAAGGAGGACCAGATTGACCAGCGCAACAAAAAGGCGGAGGAGCGCCTGAAGGAAGCCGAGGCTGTGCGCAAAAGCCAGTTCGACATGCTGGAAAAGATTTCCGGCTTCTCGGTGGAGCAGGCCAAACAGTACCTGCTGGACAGCCTGGAGAGCGACCTGGCCCGGGAAAAGGCGGTTAAGGTGCGGGAGTTTGAGCAGCAGACCAAGGAGGAGAGCGACCAGCTGGCCCGGGAGGTCATTGCCACGGCCATTCAGCGCTGCGCCGCCGACCATGTGTCTGAAGCGGCCATCAGCGTGGTGCCCCTGCCCAACGACGAGATGAAGGGCCGCATCATTGGCCGCGAGGGCCGGAACATAAGAGCCATTGAGACCCTGACCGGGGTAGACCTGATTATTGACGACACCCCTGAGGCCATTACCCTGTCCAGCTTTGAGCCTGTGCGCCGTGAGGTGGCCCGGGTGGCCTTGGAGAAGCTCATCTCCGATGGGCGCATCCACCCCACCCGTATTGAGGAGACCGTGGAGAAGGCCCGCCGTGAGGTGGAGTCCACCATCAAGCAGGAGGGCGAGCGGGCTGTGCTTGAGGTGGGCGTTAACGGCGTACACCATGAGCTGGTGAAGCTGCTGGGCCGCCTGCGCTACCGCACCAGCTATGGACAGAATGTACTCAACCACTCCAAGGAGGTGGCTTTCCTCTCCGGCATGATTGCCTCAGAGCTGGGGCTGAACCCCAATGTGGCCAAGCGGGCCGGCCTGCTGCATGACATCGGCAAGGCCCTGGACCACGAGCTGGAAGGCTCTCATGTGCAGATCGGTGTGGAGCAGGCCAAGCGTTATAAGGAAAACGAGGCAGTGGTGCACGCTATTGCCGCCCACCACGGAGATGTGGAGGCAAAAACCATCATCGCCTGCATCGTCCAGGCTGCGGACGCTATTTCGGCTGCAAGGCCGGGGGCCCGCCGGGAAAACCTGGAAAATTACATCAAGCGTCTGGAAAAGCTGGAGGAGCTTGCCTCGTCCTTTGACGGGGTGGAGAGCTGCTACGCCATTCAGGCCGGCCGGGAGGTACGCATTATGGTGCGGCCCGACGCGGTGACAGACGAGCAGATGACCCTGCTGGCCCGGGAGATCTGCAAAAAAATCGAGACCGACCTGGACTATCCCGGCCAGATTAAGGTGAACATGATTCGAGAGAGCCGGGCGGTAGATTACGCCAAGTAGCACGCGGCGTAATCTTATTACGCCAAGTAAGGCGAAGGGCTTTTTCCCAGAAAGGGCGCAGGTAATCGCAGGATGACATATGAGGATTTGACCCAGGCCATGCGCCGGTACAGCCGCACAGATGACCTGTGCAAAAGCGGCCTGGGGGTAGAGGGCTCCCGGATTCGGGAGAACGTGATACTTACCCCCGGCTGGCCCCCGGAACGGGTGGCCGGGCTGGGCGAGGCGGAGCTGATTTCCGCCAACGGGCCCCTTTACGGCATAACGGTATGGGAAGTGGATACCGGCGAAAAGGCCGTCACCTATATCAGGACCGGCTGCGGCGCCCCTGCCGTGATGGACGCCCTGCTGTCTTTGGGGGAGACCGGCTGTAAGCGGGTGCTGTTCCTTTCCTCCATCGGGGCTCTGGACCCGGCGATGGAGGTGGGCGACTTGGTGCTGCCGGAGTATTCCGTCAGCGGGGACGGGGCCAGCCGCTACTTGACGGACAGCTTTGCGGACACCCTGGGGGAGAAGTCCTATCCTGACCCGGCTCTGTTCGCCCGGCTGAAGGAGGAGACCCAGGCGGTGTGCGGCCAGGAGGGCGTCTCCTGGCGCCTGGGGCGGCCCTTCTGCACAGACAGCTTCCTGGCCCAGTTCTCCCATCTGCCCGCCATTCGGGAGATGGGCTGCAACTGCCTGGATATGGAAAACGCTGTGGTGTTCCGGGCCGGGGCCCTGATGGGACTTCCTGTTGCGGCATTACAGTGCGTGTCGGACAACTCCCTGGCGAAAAAGTCCCTGCTGGGGGGCGTGGCAGAGGAGGAGCAGGTCCGGCGGAATGATGTGCGCCGGCGGGTGATACCGAAGATTATCAAAAGGCTGTTTGCCTGAAAGGTGGCTTTATGGATTTTGAAACCCTGTACAGCGCTGCTTTGGAGGTGCTGAACCCCCGGAAAGTCTCAGAGGATGTGGAGACAGGAGGCGTAGCGGCTGCGCTGGCCACGGACAAGGGGCATGTTTACCGGGGCGTGTGTATTGACACGGCCTGCAGCATGGGCTTCTGCGCGGAGCACGCCGCTATAGCGGCAATGCTCACCGCTGGGGAGAACCGGGTAGAGTCCATTGTGGCAGTGGGTTGGGACAAAAAAGTGATGCCCCCCTGCGGGCGCTGCCGGGAGCTGCTGATGCAGCTGGGCAACCCGGAGGCACGGGTGTTTCTTTCGCCGGACAAAGCCGTGCCGGTAAAGGAGCTTTTGCCGTATTATTGGGCAGAATAGATCAAGGGATTTGAGAAGGTGCGCCCCCAGAGCGCACCTTTCCTGTTCATACGAAAAGAGGGAAGCATATGATCAATATTTTGTGCGTGGGCGACGTGGTAGGCAGCATTGGCTGTCTGTTTTTGCGCAAGCATCTGCCCGTGCTGAAAAGGCAGAAAGCCATTGACCTGTGTATTGTCAACGGGGAAAACTCTGCCGACGGCAACGGCATCACTCCCAACTCCCTGCGCCACCTGCTGGACAGCGGCGCAGACGTGGTCACTACCGGAAACCACAGCTTTCGCCGGCGGGAGAGCTATGCCTGCTACGACAGCCAGGAGTGCCTGCTGCGTCCGGCCAACTACCCAAACGCGGCCCCGGGGCGGGGGCTGTATATTGCAGACCTGGGCCGGGTGCGGGTGGCGGTGATGAACCTGATGGGCACAGTATATATGGAAAGCCTGCGCTCTCCCTTTGAGACCCTGGACGCGCTGCTGGAAACCCCCGGCCTGCCCAAGATCAGAATTCTCGATTTTCACGCCGAGGCTACCGGAGAAAAGCGCGCCCTTGGTTTTTACGCCGACGGGCGGCTGTCGGCTCAGTTTGGCACCCACACCCATGTGCCCACAGCGGATGAGGGAATCCTGCCCAAGGGCACGGGGTATATCAGCGATGTGGGCATGACAGGCACCATCCAGTCCGTACTGGGGGTTAAACCGGAGATTATTATTGGCCGGTACACCACCAAAATGCCCGCCCGGTTCGACCTGGCCACCGGCCCATGCAAGCTGGACTGCGTGATTTTTACCGTGGACGAGGGCGACGGACTGTGCAAGGGCGTAGAGCGGCTGACCTTGACCTAGAACGCTGCCCCGCCCCTGTCTGATCAGCAGAGAAGGACAAAACTACAGACGAACCCGCAAAAGAGAGAATTCCCCCTTTGTATAAAATGAATGACCTACTGGCTTTGCGCGCACTTTGCATAGAGGCCTGTCAACAGGGCGCGCGCCTGTGGGAGTGTCCAAAGAAAGAGTTTATGACAATGGGGTGTCCCCAGGTAGTGTATTTGCCTCTAATAACCCTACCGCCTTTACAAAAGTGGACGAAACTTTCCTGAACGTCCACCAAGGTCTTGCTTATAAACTTCTTGTTTTAGGCACTCTTTGCACCCATGATCGTAGTGTCCTGAGTCGAGCTCCGATTCCACCGGTTCTACGCAGGCGTTCCAACATTTCGTTCCAGGAGGTCCCTATGCCGCACTTCATCTGCCCTATCTGTCAAAGTGAGCTGAGCCCTGAACCCAACCGATACAGCTGCCCCAATGGCCACAGCTATGACCGGGCCAAAAGCGGATATGTCAATCTGCTCATGTCCCAGCACAAAAAGGAAAAGCGTCACGGAGATGACCGGGCCATGGTCCAGGCCCGCACTCGCTTTTTGGAGGCCGGGCACTACCAGGGGCTGTCAGAGGCTTTGCTGCAGGCGGTAAGGCCCTGTGTCAGGCCGGGCTGCGTTCTTTTGGATATTGGCTGCGGCGAGGGCTTTTTCAGCGACGGAATATACCGGGCCCTGGGGGAGGAGGGGCTGACGCTCTCTCTGCTGGGAGTGGACATTTCCCGGGAGGCCCTGAAGGCCTTCTCCCGCCGGAACCGGGAGGCCGGGCTGGCTGTGGCCAGCGCCTTTCATCTGCCGGTGAAAAGTGAGAGCTGTCAGGCCGCTTTGTCAGTCTTCGCCCCCTTGGACCCGGGAGAGGCCCGCCGGGTGCTGGCCCCCGGGGGCGTGCTCATCAAGGCCTATCCTCTGGAAAAGCATCTGCTCTCCCTGAAAAAGCAGATCTATCAGCAGGTCTATGAAAATAAGCGGCCGGACCCGGTTCTGCCCGGCTTTGTCCGAGAGGAGAGCCGGGAGGTGCGGGGGAACATTCACCTGGACACCCAGGAGGAGATCAGGGACCTGTTTATGATGACCCCCTATTTTTATAAAACCAGCCGCGAGGACCAGGAGAAGCTTCTGAACATTCCCCGGCTGAGCACAGAGACAGAGTTTGGGGTGGATGTGTACCGGCGGGATGACTCGGGTTCGCTCTAAAGCAAGCTGTCGCCCAGAGAAAATCTCCCGCAGTTTCCCCATTGGCTTTGTCAAAAATCTCCCGCGCACTTGTATTTTAGGCGGTTCTGTGTTACAATACTCTAAAATGGTTTTCTGCGCCGCCGGGTCTCCCCGCCGCGTACTCATAAAATAAGGATGTGTTTCCTATGATTCAAGGCGCCATGCTGAAAAACGCCATCATCTCCGGCTCCAACAACATCGCCAAATACCGCAAGCAGGTCAATGATCTGAACATCTTCCCTGTTCCCGACGGGGACACCGGCTCAAATATGTCCATGACCATCGGCGCTGCTGCGGACGCCCTGAAGCAGCTCCCCGAAACCGCCACTGCCGCCGAGACAGCCAAGGCCGCGGCCTCCGCCATGCTGCGGGGGGCCCGGGGCAACTCCGGCGTAATTCTCTCCCTGCTGTTCCGGGGCATTGCCAAGGGCTTGGAGGGCGCGGAGCTGGCCGGCCCCCAGGAGCTGGTCCGGGCCCTGGACCTGGGCGTGGAGGAGGCCTATAAGGCGGTGACCCGCCCCACAGAGGGCACCATCCTCACCGTGGCCCGGGTGGCGGCTGAGCAGGGTCGGGAGGCTTTGGACCATGGAGCGGAGCAGGCAGCCCAGGTCTGGGATGCGGTATGTATGGGCGCGGCCCAGGCCCTGGAGGAGACCCCTGAGCTGCTGCCGGTGCTCAAGCGCGCCGGTGTGGTAGACGCAGGCGGTCAGGGCCTTTGCCTGATTTTTGAGGGAATGCTCAGCGTCTTCCGGGGCGGCATCATCATTGAGTCCGGCATGTCAGAGGAGGAGCGGGCCCAGGAGACCGCGGAGTTCTTCCGCAGCGCTGCCGCTGAGTTTGACAGCGAGATCAACTTTACCTACTGCACAGAGTTTGTGGTGGGTCGGGACAAGGAGGTCTCAACCGACCCTTTGGAGCTGCGGCTGTATCTTGAGACCATTGGGGACTGCGTGCTGGTGGCGGACGATGAGGAGATCATCAAGGTGCATGTGCACACCGAAAGCCCCGGCGAGGCCCTGCAAAGGGGCCTGCGCTACGGCCAGCTGCTCACCGTGAAAATTGAGAACATGAAGGAGCAGCACCGCCAGCTGAACGCTGCCCAGGAAGGGGATTCCCAAGAGCCCCAGGCCAGCGCCCCGCCCCTGGAGCGTCAGGAGCCCACGGAGGAGCTGGGCTTTATCTCCGTGGCGGCTGGCGAGGGGCTGAAGAGCCTGTTCCTGGAGCTGGGCTGCGCGGTAGTGGTCAGCGGCGGCCAGACCATGAACCCCAGCACCGAGGATATCCTTCAGGCAGTGCTGGCCACCCCGGCCAAGAGGGTGTTTGTGCTGCCCAACAACAAGAATATCCTTATGGCGGCCGAGCAGACCATTCCCCTGGCCACGGACCGGGAGGTCATTGTTCTGCCTACCCGCACCATTCCCCAGGGTCTTTCTGCCATGCTGGCCTTTGACCCGGACGCGGGAGTGGAGGAGAACCGGGAGGCCATGCTGGAAGCCGCTTCTAATGTGAACACCGGCCTTGTGACCTTTGCAGCCCGGGACTCGGAGTTTGGCAGCGACGCCATTCGCCGGGGGGATATTCTGGGCCTGAAAAACGGTAAGCTCCATTATATTGAGAAGGACCCGGTGTCCACCTGTGTGCGGGTGGCCCGGTCCCTGAGCACCAAGCAGACCTCCTTCATCACCATCATCTACGGGGACGGCATCACTGCCGAGCAGGCCCAGGAGGCCAAGCGGCAGCTGTCTGCCAAGGTGCACTCAGATGTAGAGATCACTTTGGTAGACGGCGGACAGCCCATCTATTATTTCATCATCTCGGTGGAGTAGCAGGGACTGTCGGGCCCAAAAAGCCCGTCATTCATAGAAATTTCCATTCTGCGCTGCGGAGTTTCTCCGCGGCGCTTTGTTTTTTCTCTCTGAATATATTGCAAAAAGTTAAAAATTTTTTCTGTTTTCTCTTGACTTTTTACCATAAACAGCTATAGTAAAGGGTATAAGTACCGGCTCAAAAACTGTCCCATTGATAGAAAGGAATCAGACAAGTATGGGTATTCTGGATGAGATCTCTGAAAATCTACAAAAGGGCAAATCCAAGGCAGTCAAGACCCTGGTCCAGCAGGCCATTGACCAGGGCGTTCCGGTCCAGCAGATTCTGGACCAGGGGCTGCTCAGCGGTATGAGCGTGATTGGGGAGAAGTTCAAGAAAAACGAGGTGTTTGTGCCCGAGGTTCTGGTAGCCGCCCGGGCCATGAACATGGGCGCTCAGCTGCTTAAGCCTCTGCTGGCCCAGGCCGGGGTAAGCGCCACAGGCAGGGTCTGTATTGGCACCGTCAAGGGCTACCTCCACGACATTGGCAAAAACCTGGTGAAGATGATGATGGAGGGCAAGGGCTTAGAGGTGATCGACCTGGGCACGGACGTGGCACCCGAAACCTTTGTGGAGACTGCCCAGAGGGAGAACTGCCAGATCATCTGCTGCTCTGCGCTGCTGACCACCACCATGGGCGTGATGGAGGAGGTGGTTCAAAGGGCGCAGGAGGCTGGCATCCGGGACCAGGTGAAGATTATGGTAGGCGGCGCGCCAGTGACCGAGGCTTTCTGCCAGAAGATCGGCGCAGACAAATATACCTCCGACGCAGCCAGCGCCGCCGACTGGACGGTCGAGGCCTGCAGCGCCTGAGGCATTGCCTTTGCCCGGCGGGAGACGCGGCCCTTACCGCCCAGAGAAGCCTTCGCACCTTTCCCATTCGGTGGCAAAGCCCTCTCCTCCACCGGGACAGGCGACAGTATTTTTGATTTCAGGTGATGTTTATGAAGCGTCATATACGGCAATGGCTGACAGACCTGAGGGAGGCCCCCTGTCAAAAAGCCCATACCGATTCTGTCCTTTCCCGCTATCCAGCTTATGGGGGTCAGCGTTCAGGAGCTGATCTCTGACAGTCAGGCCTGGGCCATGGAGCTGGTAGCCCAGCGCACCTGCGCCGGTGCCAGTGTCAGCCTGATGGACCTATCGGTAGAGGCAGAGTGCTTTGGCGCCTCCATCCGATTTTTCTGATGGGGAGGTCCCCACTGTGGTAGGGCGCGTGGTCTCTACCCCAGAGGAGGCCCAGACCCTGGCCGTTCCCCCTGTGGGCGCAGGGCGCACCGGCGTCTTTCTGGACGCGGTCCGGGAGGCCCTGACCCGCATTACAGACAGGCCTGTGCTGGCAGGGGTCATTGGCCCCTTCTCCCTGGCGGCGCGGCTGCTGGATGTAACGGAGATCATGATTGACTGCTATGAGGAGCCGGACATGGTACATACTGTGCTGGAAAAGGCGGCGCAGTTTCTCACTGCATACTGTCAGGCCTACAAGGCGGTGGGGGCCAACGGCGTTATTCTGGCCGAGCCGGTCACAGGCCTGCTGTCTCCGGCCCTGGCAGAAGCGTTCTCCGCCCCCTATGTGAAGGAGCTGGTGGAGGCAGTACAGGTCGACAGCTTTGTAGTAATCTACCACAACTGCGGCGGCAGCGTCATCCAGCAGACAGAGTCCATTCTGTCCACAGGCAGCGCGGCCTACCATTTCGGCAATGCCGTGGACATGGCAGACATGCTCTCCCGCTTTCCGGCAGACACCGTGGTCATGGGGAATATTAACCCTGCTGCCCAGTTCCGCAACGGCACGCCGGACTCCATACGCCAGGCCGTGAAGGAGACCATGGAGGCCTGCCGGGCCCACCCCAACGTTGTCATCTCCTCTGGCTGCGACATTCCCCCTCTCACCCCCTGGGAGAATATTGACGCATTTTTCGCCGCTGTCCACGAATTTTACAACCGTTAGGGTGCTGACATGGAGGAACAGCGTCTCAGTCAACAGGCCCTCACTCTGGGGGCCCGACAGGCTGTGTTCATTGGGGTGGACCGGCTTTTCTTTGACCCGGCCTTTCGGGAGCTGTGCCGGGCCAACTCCTGGGGCGGCTATGGCCGCTGCTGGGCCTGTCCTCCGGACGCCGGAGACATCCGCCGGCTGATCGAGGAGGCAAAGAGCTGCCGCCGGCCCCCATTGCGAAGGCTTGCCAAGCACGGGGCTGCCTGCTCTTTCGCGCCTTGCAGCTGACAAGATTCGGTACAAGCTTGAAGAAAGGAGCGCGGCCCTCTTGCCGCCAAAACTCGATATGAAGCTTTCCTCAACCGACCTTCAAATCCTGCGGGACATTGTCAAGCAACAGCGGGAACTGGCTGAAAGCCCCCGGATGCAGAGCCTGCAAAAGGACTGGCAGGCCCACGGAGCCTTTCAGGCAGGAGGCCGTCCCATGGTCACCATAGAACTGGGCACCTTTGCCGGCGACATCCTCCCCGGCCTGCTTCTCTGCCAGGGAGAGGAGGCCCGGGCCCTGGAATGGGAGCTGCGCAGCCGCCTGGTGAACCACCTGCTGTTTGAGGACGACTCCCTCATCCCCGGCTATCTGCCTGTTACAATTCCCACCAGCTTTGTGCCCTTTGGCCTGCCGGTAACAGCCCGCCATGCCCTGAGCTCCTCCGGCGAGGACCTGGGCCACCACTTCAACGCCCAGCTCTCGGACCTGGAAGAGGATTTTCACAAGCTGGGCCCCTCCCGGTACGAGGTGCACCTTGACCAGGCCCTGGCCCGGCAGGCAGAGCTCAACGAGCTGTTTGGGGACATTCTCCCTGCCAAGCTGGTGGGACATTCCCTCTATGCCTGTCTGACCCAGGACATTGTCCACATTATGAGCATGGAGGACATGTTCTTCTCTATGTACGACTACCCGGAGCTGTTCCACAAAATGATGGACATGCTGGCAGGGGACTATCTGGCCTTTTTTGACCTGCTGGAACGGGAGGAGGCCCTTTTGCCCACCACCGCCGGGGAGCATCTGGCCCAGGGCAGCTATTGCTTCACCGACGAGCTCCCCGCCCAGGGGCCCCTTACCACCCGGCAGGTGTGGGGCTATATGGACTCCCAGGAGAGCGCAGGGCTGTCGCCAGCCATGTACGCGGAGTTTGTGCACCCCTATTATGAGAGGGTGTCCAGCCGGTTTGGGCTCTACTCCTATGGCTGCTGCGAGGCTGTGGACCCCTTCTGGGAGGACTGTCTCTCTACAGCAACAAACCTGCGCAAGCTCTCCATCTCCCCCTGGTGCAAGGAGGAGAAAATGGGAGAGATTCTCCGGAACAGGAGGATTGTCTACCTGCGCAAGCCCTCTCCCAATCTGCTGGGGGTGGGCAGCGGCCTGGACGAGGACGCGGTGCGGGAGCACTTTCGCAAAACCGCCCGGGCGGCCTCTGGCTGCAAGCTGGAAATCGCCCAGCGGGACGTGTACCACATCAACAACACCCCGGATAAGGTGAAGCAGTATGTGCGGCTCATCCGGGAGAGCCTTGAGGAGTATTGGAAGCCCTGAGCCGCAGAAAGGAAGGAAAGCAATGACCACAAAGGAACGTTTCTCTCGGATGTTCCAGCACAAAGAGGCGGACCGGGTCCCGATTTTTGACAATCCCTGGGCTGGCGCCATTGCCCGCTGGGAGCGGGAGGGAATGCCCAAGGGCATGGACTGGCGGGACTATTTTGATGTAGACAAGGTGCGGACCATCGACGTGGACATCTCCCCCCAGTACCCTCAGAAGGTGCTGGAGGAGACCGACCGCTGGCGGATCGTCACCTCTCCCTGGGGGGTGACCATGCGGGAGTTCAAGGAGCTGGACTCTACCCCGGAGTTTCTGGACTTCACCGTTACGACTCCCCAGGCCTGGGAGGAGGCCAAAGCCCGCATGACTGTCAGCCGGGACCGAATTGACTGGGCGGCGTTGGAGCAAAACTATGCCGGCTGGGTCCAGAACGGGGACTGGATTGAGGCGGGCTTCTGGTTTGGGTTTGACGTGACCCACTCCTGGATGGTGGGGACGGAGACGCTGCTGGTGGCCATGATTGAGGAGCCGGAGTGGGCCATGGACATGTTTGAGACCTATCTGGACCGGTGCATGGCCCATTTTGACATGATATGGGACGCGGGCTACCGGTTTGACGCCATCACCTGGCCGGACGACATGGGGTACAAGGGGACCACCTTCTTCTCTAACGCCATGTACCGGGAGCTGCTTCAGCGTTTTCATAAAAGGGCGGTGGACTGGGCCCACAGCAAGGGCATTTACGCCCGGCTGCACTCCTGCGGGGACATTATGACCCTGATGCCCGATATTATAGAGACCGGCATTGACGCCTTGAACCCCATTGAAATCAAGGCCGGGATGGATGTGCTCGGGCTGAAAAGAGAGTACGGGGACCGGCTGGTCCTCCACGGGGGCGTCAACGCGGTACTGTGGGACGACAAGGAGGCCATTACAGAGGCCATCCGTCAGACTGTGCCAGTGCTGAAGGAGAACGGCGGCTACATTTTTGCCTCAGACCACTCAATCCCCAACTCGGTCAGCTTAGAGAACATGAAAAGCATCATGCAAGCGGCCAAGGAGGCCGGACGGTACTGAGAGGCTCAACAAAATTTTTATTTTGATCAGGAGGCAGTATGGAAAAACTGACAGCAATCAAGGACCAGATTTGCGACGTCTGCCAGAAAATGTGGCAGCTGGGCTGGGTGGCCGCCAACGACGGCAATGTCAGCGCCCGCCTGGCAGACGGCAGGATCATCGCAACCCCCACCGGCATCAGCAAATCCTTCATCACCCCTGAAAAGCTGGTGCTGCTGGACAGCCAGGGCCATGTTCTGGAAGCCGGAGAGGGCCTGCGCCCTTCCAGCGAGATCAAAATGCATCTGCGCTGCTATGAAAAGCGCCCGGACGTACAGAGCGTGATTCACGCCCATCCCCCGGGAGCCACAGGCTTTGCCGTGGCCCACAAGGCCATGGACATGTACAATATGATAGAGGACGTGGCGGTCATTGGGGCAGTGCCCCTGACCCCCTACGGCACCCCCTCCACCCAG